>JAZLLL010000219.1:0-4156 GCA_045598125.1 Methanobrevibacter sp.
TTTTTATATGTTTTGACTTAATAATTATAAATTAATTTAGGTGTTTTCTATGAACAAATATGATCTTAATGGTTCTAATAATTCTAAAAAAATAAATTTTAAAGAAAATTTAAGTAATGATTCAAAATTAGGAAATATTAAAAACAATCAAAAAAAGAAATCTACAATTTTAATTGATTCAGATATTGATTTAAAATTTAGAAAAGTTGCAGCTTCTAAATTTCATTTTTCTCAAGGTTGGTATACTAAAGCTGTAAATGAAGCTATTAAAGAGTGGTTAGAGCGTAATGGAGAATATTTTAAATTAGATGAATAAAATTATTGTTAAAAATAAAAATTGAGATTTAATTTTAGATTAATATTTACTAAAAATTTTATAAATATTATATTTTTTCAGATTATATTATATTTTTTTTAAATTTGATTTATATGATTTAACTTATTTTTCCTTCTTTATTTAATTCTTTAATTATTTCTAATATTTCTTTACTTGTAGCCTCTGTTTTGATTCCTAATGGTTCATAATGGGTTTTTATAGCTTTAAATCCATGTTTTTCAAGTTTACTTATAAAATCATTTAATTTAGGGGCACTTACATGTAATAATTTACACATTTTATGTATATGATAAAAACTTACTGGGGCTTCTGCTTCTTCTTTACATTGATTTAATAATTTTAAAAGTTTATCTTTAGTGTTGAGTTCTTTTTCCTGTGAAGTTTCAATCATTCCTTGAATAAATTCACTATTTTGTATTGGTCCTAACCACATTGGTCCTGCAGTAATAAATTTTTCTCCACACTCTGGACAATATTTTGGGATATTTCCTGCAATTCCTTCATTTACTATGATTCTATGTAAACATTTATTGCAGTGACTTATGTATCCAATATTTTTTAAAGATTCATCAGTAGCTTTTGATCCTTTTTTAATTTTCATATAAACTCTCATGTAATGTTCAGTACTATGTGACATTTTTACTTCAAGGTATTTTTGATATTTTGCAAGTGTTAAAGCTACAAATCCTATTAATATTCTAATCCCATTTTCATGGTAGTACTCACTCCTATAGGGTTTAGCATTGTATTTTCTAATACATGGTGCTTTATAGGTTCCAGAAAGACAAGATGTGTCTGTTGCAGTTACACAAAGTAAGGCATCTCTTTTTAAATTGTAACCTGCGGAATCTAAAAATGGTGAAGGTGTTCCAAAAGGATCAATATCAATCACATCAAATTTGCCAATGTTATTTCTAAGTTCTATATTTGCTTCTTTCTGATCAATAATTATTTCAACATTATTATTTTTTGCATTAATTTTTGTGAATTTATTTGCTAGAGAACTAATATCATTAATGTTTACTTGACCACATCCATCAATTTCTTTTTTATAACGAATGCCTCTTATTCCACTACCTCCAAATAAATCACAGATATTAATTTCTCTATCTACTTCTTTTTGATATGTTTGTAATGCTAAGATAGACATATCTCTATTAAATTCCATTTTGGGGTTATAAAAAACAGGAGCGTTAGATGAAACTTTATCAAAATCTGGGAATCTTATCTCTACGGTTCCTTCTTCAATAATCTTTAATTCTTTTTCATTATAATTAAATTTTTCATTTTCAAAATTATTTTCATCCATTTTATCTCCCTTTTATTTTTTTTAATTTTATTAGTTTAATTTATTAATTTTAATAAGTTTTATAACTTTTAATTATTTTTATCTTTAATTCATCTTATTACTTATTTAATTGTTTTATTTAATAAAATTTTATGGAAAATTTCTTGTGTGGTAAGATTAATATATTAATAGCTATATATATTTAGATAATTTATAAATTTTATATTATAGATAATTTAAAATATATTTATTTTATATATTAATTAGTTTTATCAGGTGAGATTATGGCAGATATTAAAGTTTCAATAGCTAGTCCGATTATTGAAGATGAAGAAATTAATGCAGTCATTGAAGTGATGAAATCTGGAATGATTGCTCAAGGACCAAAAGTAATTGAATTTGAAAAGGAGTTTGCAGATTTTGTAGGGGCTAAATATGGTATAGCTACTAATTCAGGTACTTCTGCATTACATGTGGCTCTTTTAGCTGCAGGTATTGGTGAGGGGGATGAAGTAATTACAACTCCATTTACTTTTGCAGCTACTGGAAATTCTATATTATATGTTGGTGCTAAACCTGTTTTTGTGGATATTAATCCAGAAACTTTTACTATTAATCCGGATGAAATTGAAGGGAGGATAACTGAAAAAACTAAAGCAATAATGCCTGTTCAATTATATGGTCAATCTGCGGATATGGATTCTATTATGGAAATAGCTAAAAAACATAATTTAATTGTTATAGAAGATGCTGCTCAAGCTCATGGTGCTACTTATAAAGGCAATAAAGTTGGTGTTCTTGGGGATATGGCTTGTTTCAGTTTTTATCCTACTAAAAATATGACCACAAGTGAGGGAGGTATGATTACTACTAATAACAAGGAATTTGCAGAAAATGCTAAAGTATATAGGGCTCATGGGGCTGCTGTTAAATATCATCATGATGTTCTTGGTTATAATTTTAGAATGACTGATATAAGTGCAGCTATCGGTCTTGAACAACTTAAAAAAATTGATTCTTTTAATGAAAAAAGAATTAATAATGCTATTTATTTAAATGAGGGGTTAGCTGGTGTTAAAGGTGTTGAAACTCCTGTTGTAAGTGAGGGTTATAAGCATGTTTATCATCAATATACTATTAAGATTGCTAATGGTAAACGGGATGAATTTTCACAATATTTATTGGATAATGGTGTTGGAAATGGAATATATTATCCTATTCCGCTTTATAATCAAGTATTATATACTAAAATGGGGTATAATCAATCTCTTCCAGTCACTGAAAAAGTTGTTAATGAAGTTTTATCTCTTCCAGTTCACCCTAATTTATCTAAGGATGATTTAGATTTAATTATTAAAACAGTTAAAGAAGCAAGTGAAAAATTTTAATTTCTTTTCACTTTTTAAATTAGTTGGTATTTGAATATTTTGGAATTTTTAATACTTTTAAATCAAAGGTATTTTTTTTTAAATTAATGGTATTTTAATACTTTAATATTTTTAATTTTTTATAAATATTCATTATACTTATTATTTTTAGTTATTAGAAACTATTCTTTTATTTTTATGTGATATTATGGAAATCCAGAAAGATAAATTTAATAATATGATTTTTTCAAGAATTAATAATCTTATTTATAATTATCAACTTGTTAAAGAAGGTGAAAAAATTGCTGTTGCTCTTTCTGGCGGGAAAGATAGTTTATTAACTCTTTATGCTCTTAAAAATTATCAAAATAATGCTGATTTTGATTTTGATCTTGTAGCTATTTCTGTTGATGAAGGAATTTCAGGATATCGTAAACATGGTATTGATGCAGCTATTCATAATGCAGAAATATGTGATGTTCCTCTTATTCAGAAATCTTTTAAAAAAGAAGAAGGATTTGCACTTGATGATATTTATCATTGTTTTAAAAGTGCATGTATTCCCTGTGGTGTTTTTAGAAGAAATATTCTAAATAAAACTGCTTATAAATTAGGTATTGATAAAATAGCTACTGGCCATAATTTGGATGATGAAATCCAATCATTTATTATGAGTTTTTCAAGAGGAGATACTGTAAAATTCTCAAAATTTGGTCCAGAATTAGATAAGATTCATGAGAAATTAGTTCCAAGAATTAAACCTTTATGGAATACTCCTGAGAAAGATGTAGGTATTTGGGCTATTTTAAACAATATTGATGTTCACTTCGATGAATGCCCTTATTCTAATTTATCACTGAGGGCAAAAATTAAGAATTTTTTAAATGTAACTGAATCTAAACATAAGGGTACTAAAGAGAATATTATGAATTCATTTATAAAAATTTTGGATGTGCCCTCATCTTCAACTTTTTTAAATGAATGTGAACTTTGTGGAGAACCTACATCTGGTAAAATTTGTAAAACTTGTGAAATAAAAGAAATTATTAATATTAATTTGAATAAATAAATTTTATTTTTTTTAGTTAATAATTTTTTTATATTTTTTTTTTTTTTAATTAATGTTTACTTTGAGGCATTAATATTTTTAAAAAATATAATAAA
>JAZLLL010000220.1:0-5608 GCA_045598125.1 Methanobrevibacter sp.
GTGTAGGGGAAAATTAGTAATCTACATTTAAATTATTGAGAGGAAATTAAATGAAGAAAATTATAAAACTTACAATTATTGTAGTTCTATTGATTATTATATGTGGAAATTTAATATACTTGGGATTTGGAGGTTCTGAAAGAATTTATATTGTAGGTTCCACATCTGTCCAACCAGTAACTGAAAAACTTGTAGAGGAATATAAATTAACTCATCCTGATGTAAAAATTAATGTTCAAGGCGGAGGTTCTAGTCTAGGTATTAAAAGTACTCAAGATGGAATAGCTGATATTGGTATGAGTTCTAGAGAATTAGAATATAGTGAAAAAGAAGGGTTAAAAGAATATGAAATTGGTAAAGATGGAATTATATTAGTTATTAATAATAATAATCCAGTATCTGATTTAAGTAAAAATCAATTAAAAGATATTTTTTCTGGAAAAATCATGAACTGGAAAGAAGTAAATGGAAAAAATAGTGAAATTCATGTTATATGTCGTGAAGCGGGATCGGGTACTTTAAATGCATTTGAAAGTATTGTAATGGGAGATGATACTAAAATTAGGAGTGATGCAATTGTTCAAAGTTCAACTGAATCAGTAAAACAATCAGTTAAACAAGATAAAGATGCAATTGGTTTTATCTCATTTGCACATATGTCCAATGATGTAAAATCAATAAAAATTAATGGAGTAATTCCAAGTTCAGAAACCATTGCAGATGGTTCATATGAATTGCAAAGATCATTTTTATTCCTTGTTAAAGGAAATTCTTCAGGTGATGTAAAAGAATTTATTGATTGGACAAAGGGTTCTGAAGCTCAAAGAATATTAAATAAAGAAAAAATAATTAAATCAAATAAATGATTTAAGATGTATAAAGGAGATATATTATGAATAAAATAAGCTCAGAAGTATTAATAGAAAAATTTTTATTTATTATAGCCATATTATCTAGTTTCATAATTATAATTATATTAGCTTTTATATTAATGGAAGGTTTACCTGCAATTCAAGAAATTGGATTTATTAAATTTTTATTTGGAAGTGTATGGTCTCCAAATGATGGACAATATGGGATATCTTCAATGATTATAGGATCATTGTATGTTACTTTTCTTGCATTATTAATTTCAATTCCATTATCCATTTTATGTGCTATTTTTATGGCAGAAGTAGCAAGTACTAAAATTAGAAACTTTTTAAAACCAGTTATTCAAACTTTATCAGGAATTCCTTCTGTTGTTTATGGTTTTTTTGGCTTAATTGTTTTAGTTCCTTTTATAAGGTTTCAATTTGGAGGAACTGGTTTTAGCATACTTACTGCAGCTATTATATTATCAATAATGATTTTACCAACAATAATATCTGTTTCTTATGATTCATTAAAATCTGTTCCACAAGAATATAAAGAAGCTTCTTTAGGATTAGGTGCAACAAGTTGGCAGACAATTTATAGAGTTATCTTTCCTGTAGCTCTTCCAGGCATAATTACAGCTATTATTTTAGGTATGGGGAGAGCAATTGGTGAAACATTAGCAGTAATTATGGTTGTAGGTAATGTTGCAACAATTCCAGAATCTATTTTTAGTCCAGTAAGAACTTTAACTTCTAATATTGCATTGGAAATGGGTTATGCAACTGGTATTCATTATAATGCATTATTTGCTACAGCAATCATGCTTTTTATACTTATAATTATATTATTGCTAATTGCAAATTATGTTCAAGGAAAATATAATATCAATGGATGAAATTTATGAATGATATTAGGAGGTATAAAAAAAATGAATTTTAAGTTTATATCTGCAAAAACTTCTCAAAAAGTAATAAATTTTAAGTTTATATCTGCAAAAACTTCTCAAAAAATAATGAATTATATATTCATATTTTCAGGAATATTGACATTAGTTATTTTAGCAACTATTTTAGCTTATATTATAATTAAAGGACTTCCAGTAATAAATTTAGAATTTATTTTTGGTCAAGTAGAAAACCAAGGAAAATCTGGAGGCATATTTCCAATGATTATATCTAGTTTTTATGTTGCTCTATTTTCAATATTAATAGCTATTCCTTTAGGAGTAGGTGCTGCTATTTATATGGTTGAATATGCAAATAATGAAAAATTAGTTAAGTTAATATGTTTTGGTGCAGAAACATTAGCTGCTATCCCATCAATTGTATTTGGATTATTTGGATTAGCATTTTTTGTAATATTTTTAAAATTAGGATGGTCTATATTTTCAGCTAGTTTAGTTTTAGCTATTATGGCTATTCCAACAATATTTCAAGTTTCAGAAGTTTCATTAAAATCTGTACCTAATATATATAAAGAAGGAAGTTATGGATTAGGAGCTACTAAATGGCAAACAATTTGTAAAGTCATAATACCTGCAGCTATTCCTGGAATTGTTACTGGAATTATATTAGCAATGACAAGAGCAATTTCCGAAGCAGCTGCTGTAATGTATGCTGTAGGTTCATCAGTTTATATGCCGATTTCAATATTTGACCCTGGTAGGCCACTACCCCTCCATTTATATGTTTTAGCAACTGAAGGTATATCTTTATCTAATGCATTTGGAACTGCAGCAGTTCTTGTAATTATGGTATTAATTATTACCTTTTTAACTAATTATTTAACAGAAAGATATCGAAATAAAATAATGGGTAAAGACTAATACTTAGCTATTAAAATAAAATGGGATATTATTTATTAAAATAAAAGATTAAAAATTAAGATATTGTCTATTAAAATAAAAAATAGATTTAAAATAAATAAATTAGGAAGTTTAATATGTATAAAATTAAAACAGAAGATTTAAATACTTATTTTGGAGATAATTATATTCTTAAAAATATTAATTTTAAAGTAGATAAAAACACAGTCACTGCATTAATTGGCCCATCAGGTTGTGGAAAATCAACTTTTCTAAGATCAATAAATAGGATGAATGATTTAATACCTACATTTAAATATGATGGAACAATTCTTCTTGATGGTGAAGATATTTATTCTCCAAAAATAGATGCGGTAGATTTAAGAAAAAAAGTAGGGATGGTTTTTCAAAAAGCTAATCCTTTTCCAAAATCCGTTTTTGAAAATGTTGCTTATGGATTAAAAATTCATGGATATACAGAGGAAGATTTTATAAAAGAAAGAGTTGAAAAAAGTTTAAAAGCAGCCGCTCTATGGGAAGAAGTAAAAGATAAGCTTAATCAATCAGCTATGGCATTATCTGGGGGTCAACAACAAAGATTATGTATTGCAAGGACAATAGCTAATAATCCAGAGGTTATTTTAATGGATGAACCTTGTTCTGCATTAGATCCTATTTCTACATTGAAAATTGAAGATTTGATTCATGAACTTAAAAAAGAGTATACAATTATTATTGTAACACATAATATGCAACAAGCTTCAAGAGTTTCAGATTACACTTCATTTTTCTTAAATGGGGAGATTATTGAAACTGGGAAAACTGAAAAATTATTTGTAAGTCCAAAAGAGAAAAAAACAGAAGAATATATTACTGGTAGATTTGGATAATAAGTTAATGTAATAGATAAAATATTAAATTAAGAAAAGCATTGGATATTAATAGATGAGATTAAAATTATTAATTAATTTAGATAATAGATTAAAATAAAAAACTATCAAATCTAATAAGATGGAATTAAAAAATTAAGGAGTAATAAGTATGAATAAAAAATCTCCAAGTATCTCATTTCAAAATAAAATGAATATTATAAAAGAAGATTATGAAGAATTAGGAAACTTAACTATTAAATTACATAGGACTGTTTTGATATTATTTGAAAATTATGATGAAAATCTTTATAATGCAGTTGTAGAATCATCTAATATTATAGATGTAAAAACTATTGATTTAGAAAGAATTTGTATTAAATTCATGGCAACAGAACAACCTTTAGCTAATGATTTGATGTTTATTGAATCAACTCTAAGAGTAATTAGTCATATGAAAAGAATAGGTCATCTAAGTTTAAATATTGCTAAATATATTAAAAATATTCAAGGAATTAATATTCCTAAAAAAATACTTAAAGAATTAGAATATATGGGGAATTATATTCAAATAATGTTAAAAAAATCATTTTTTGTATTTTTAAACCAAGATTTAGATAAAGCTAAAGAGCTGGCATTGGATGATGATAAAATAGATGATTTATGTGATTCCATTTTAAATCAGGTAACTACAACTATGGTTAAAGATACTGATTTAGTTCCATATATTGTTGATATTATATTTTTAGCAAGAAGTCTTGAAAGAATAGCTGATAAAGCGGTTAGTATAGGATCAAGAACTATATTTACGGCAACTTTAAAAAGGCCTGGAATTGATTATTAATGCTCTTAAAAATATGTATTAACATCAATTAACTTTATTTAAATTTTTTAATTTCTATTTTATTTTAATAAATAACTTTGTAATAATATTATGTGTATTTGTATCCATTAACTTTATTTAAACTTTTAATTTTTAGTTTATTTAAATAAATATTTATAATATTATAAAAATACCTAATAATAAGTTTTAATAGATTATTTTATATATTTTAGGAGGTTATTTATGGGTAGAAGGAATAAAACATTAGAAGAAATTTTAGAGTTTATATTTTATCAAAATCCAACTAATCAGGATGAAATTGCTGATAATTTAAAAATAAGTAGGAGATATGTAACTAAATTACTTAAACCATTATTAAACGAGGATATTGTTAAAAAAGTATATGTTATTGATTTAAAAAAATATGATGAAATGTATGAGGATTCTGATTCTGAATTCAATCCTAAAAAATATTCAACTAATTCTTTAATCCAAAATATGTTAAAAAATATGTCAAAACATGTGCAGAATCAGTTTGAATTATCTTTTGAAGCACTTATTGAAAATGACAAATCTAAAGCTGAAGAATCTTTAGAATTAGATTTTATAACAAATAATATGTTTGAGAAAATTCGTTCATCTGTAGAAACTGTTGTTAATTTAGATCCTCATTCTAAACTTTCTAAAATATTACTTTTTAATGAAGTAGCTTATAATTATGAAAGAATCGGAGATTATTGTGGTCATTTAAATAAATTTGTTATTAATGATGATGCTATTATTAGTGAAAATATATTATATATTATAAAGAAAATGTATGAATATGCTCAGAAATCCATTTCATATGCTGCTGAATCATTTATTGGAGGTAATGTTGACTTAAAAGGAGATTTAATGGATACTGAAGAGAGAATGCATGAAAAACAAGACCAAGCTATGAGGGAGATTGCATTTCAAATGTCAGATTCTTCTTTTAATGATGTTAATCATGCAAATTATTATATTTATCTTACTAGGGTTATTAAAGCATTTGAAAGAATTGGGGATATTTGTGTTGAAATTATGGATATTGCAATTGAGTTTCATAAAAATATACCAAGATCTACAGTTCCTCGTTATTTCAGAGATAATTCATAATTCTTTTTTCTATTTTTTAAATAATAGGATTATAAACTTTATATATGGTTCTTAAAAGCTATTTTTTCACCATATTCTTATTTTTAAACATTAAATAACTAATTATCCTCTTAATAT
>JAZLLL010000221.1:0-5003 GCA_045598125.1 Methanobrevibacter sp.
TATTTTTTTATTTTTTTTATTTTAGCTTACAAATTATTAGTTTTATTTTTTTATTTTTTTTATTTTAGCCTACAAATTATTAGTTTTATTTCTAAATAATTTTAGTAAAGTTTATATTAATATAAATATATATTCTATTTATAGTATTAATCTTATTTTGGGATTATTTACTAATATTTGATAATGGAGGTAAAAATTATGATGTGTTGTCCTTATTGTGGTAGTGAATCTTTAAGAGAAGAAAAAAGTGGTTCTTTTGGAAATTATACTGGGAGAATTATCTGTGGGTCCTGTGGACGAGTAATTAAGGATACAGATGCATGTTATAGAGCTGCAGATGAATATTAATTTTTTTAAAATATTTTTTTTATGATGTTAAATCATAATTCTATTTTAAACTATTTTTTTTTTATTTATGCATATAAATTATTATTTTTTCATAAACTTTTTTTATTTTTAACTTTTTTAGTAAATTTTATAATATTTTTAGGATAAATTATTATTTGAATATTAAATTATCAATAAAATGTTTTTTTTTAAAATATTATTAAAATTATTGGGGAGTTTTATGAAAAATATTTTAATATCTAATGATGATGGTGTTCTTGCTCCTGGAATATTTGCTGCAAAATGTGCTTTAGAAGATTTTTCTAATGTTACAGTAGTTGCACCTCAAGAGAATAATAGTGGTGTAGGTCGTTTAATATCTAATTTTAAACCATTAGAACTTAGAGAATATTCTTTTGTAGATGGATTTAAAGCGTATGGTGTTTCTGGAAGTCCTGCAGATTCTGTTAATGTGGGAATTAATTATGTTTTAGATGAAAAACCAGATTTAGTTGTTTCTGGGATAAATTCTGGAGTTAATATTGGTAAAGGGGAACTTCTTAGTTCTGGAACTGTCTGTGGAGCAATAGAAGCTGTTTCTCATAGTGTTCCAGCTATTGCTTGTTCTTTATTCATTGATTCGGATTCTTTTATTCAAAAGGAAGATGGTGGATGGAGGATGGAAGTAGATTTTGAATTTGCTAAAGAAATTCTTGCTAATTTAACTAAAAAAGTTCTAAAGAAAGGATTTCCTGAAGGTATTAATTTATTAAATCTTAATATTCCTGCAAAACCATTATTTAGTGAGATTAAAGTTACAAAACTTGCAGATAATATGTTAAGACCTAATGTTGTAGATATTAAAGATGAAAATGGAAATGATTGTGTTATGATTTCTCCTTATTTAATTGAAGAGTATAATGAAGAAACTGATGGTTATTGTTTAATGATTGAAAAAAGACCAAGTTTAACTCCATTAAATATAGATTTAACTGGGGATTTGGATTCTTTAAAAGATTGGTTGTAATGGGGTTAATGGATAATTTGGATTCTTCAGATGTTTGTGTGTAAAATAATTTAATTGCTTTTAGGAATTTAAGATTTTTTAGATTTAATTATATTGGACTTTTAGGAATTTAAGATTTTTTAGATTTAATTATATTAAATTTAATATTTTATAGTTTGGTGTTGTATATGGATATAAATGAATGGGAAGGATGGTATACTGAAATTCTTGATGATTTTGGATTTTCAAGAGATGCTGATGAGAGAACAGCTGATTTATTAGATGGAATTTTAGAAGAAAAAGGTTGTTTAACTATTGATGAGCTTTATAGTGAAGTTGTTTATAATAAAAAGAGAGATACTGAGAAATTTATTATTTTTGGTGCAGGTCCTTCTCTTAAAAAACATATTAATATGCTTAAAGATTATAATCTTGATGAATATGTTCTTATTGCTGCTGATGGGGCTACTACTGCTCTTTTGGAAGAAGATATCATCCCGGATATAATAGCTACTGATGTAGATGGTAAAATTTCTGATTTATTGACTGCTAATGCTAATGGGGCTTATTTTGTTATTCATGGTCATGGAAATAATGAAAAAAATATTGAAATGTGGACGGATAGTTTTAATAAAATTCTTGGAACAACTCAATCTGTACCTTTTGGAAATATTTATAATTTTGGAGGATTTACTGATGGGGATCGAGCTATGTATTTGGCTATTGAGTTAGGTGCAAAAGAAATGATTCTTGCAGGTATGGATTTTGGTAATCTTGTTACCAAATATTCTCGTCCTGATATTGAAGGTGAAATTGGGCCTGCAGATGAAATTAAAACTAAAAAGCTTATTTATGCAGAACGTCTTCTTAATTGGATTTTAGAAAATGAAGATGTAACTGTAATTAATTTAGTTAAAAATTAGTTAATTAAATATTTATTTTTTAGTTTTATTTTACTAAGTTTTTATTTTTTAGTTTTATTTTGATTAAGTATTAATTAAATTTTAATTTTTATTTATTTATTTTACTTTAGTCATAATTTGTTATTAATAATATAATTTTACTATAAATTTTAAAGAAGTTTTTTATATAAGTTATAATAAAGTGATTAATATGGCAATTGAAGATATTTTAATGTTTGATGAAACAATTTTTCAGAATATAAACGCATTTAATCCAGATTATATGCCTCCTAACTATGATTTTAGAGATAGTCAAATGGAAGGTATGGCTATGTCTATTAGGCCAGCTATTAAAGGAGGTCGTCCTGTAAATACAGTTATTCTTGGATCATGTGCTACAGGTAAAACAACAGCTATTAAAAAAGTATTTGAACTTGTTGAAAAAACTACTGATAAAGTTGTTTGTTGTTATATTAATTGTCAGCTCCATACAACTCGTTTTGGAATATTTTCTCAGATTCATAAAAAGTTATTTGGTCATCAACCGCCTGAAACTGGAGTGCCTTTCTCAAGAATTTATGAAAAAGTCATGAAATATCTTCAAAAAGAAGAAAAAGCACTTATTGTGGCTTTTGATGATGTTAATTATCTTTTTCAAAGTAAAAATGCTAATAAAATTTTTTATGATATATTGAGGGCCTATGAAGAATTTTCTGGTGTAAGAACTGGTATTTTTGCAATTTTATCTGATTTAGAATTTAGATTTCAATTGGATAAAAATGTAAACACTGTCTTTATTCCTCAAGATATTCTTTTCCAACAATATACTTATTCTGAAATATTTAGTATTTTGTCTGATAGGTCAAAAGCAGGATTTTTCCCTGGTGTGATTGATGATGAAGTTTTAGAAGAAATTACTAATCATACTATTGATGTTGGAGATTTAAGGGTTGGTATTGATTTATTAAGAGTTTGTGGTAATATTGCTGAAGCTAATGCAAGTAGGGTTATTACTTTAGAGCATGTTGAAGAAGCAATTACTAAACAGGGTTCTGTTAATCTTTCTCAAACAATTAAATCTTTAAATGATATTGAAAGAACTTTACTTCGTGCAGTTGTTGAAAGTGAGGATATTTTAACTGCGGGCGAGTTATCTGAAGAGTTTAAAACTCAAGCAGGTGTTAGTTATGCTACTTTTAATAGAACTCTTGAAAAATTAGAATTTTTGAGATTAGTTGATACTAAGTATACTGGAAAAGGAGTTAGAGGTAATTCTCGTCAAATAATCTTAAGATTCTCACCAGAAGATATTAGACGGTGTGATTTGTAATTTATAAATCTTATTTTTTTATTATTTAATTAATTTTATCTTTTTTTATTTTTTTTATTTCATTAATTAATATTAATTACTTACTTGTTTTTTTTTAATTAATATTAAAATAGAAAATAATGCATAATTTATATTTTTATGCATTATTTTGATATTATTGTAATCATGACTGTAAATATAATCATTTGATAAATTTATAGTTTTAATTTTTAAGGTTTAATTTTTAAATTATTCTATGAATATTAAAAGTTTTAAAAACTTCACTATATTGTATATACATTTCATATTGCAGGCATACTTATAGTTTTTATCTGCTTGATTATATTAACAAAATATTAATAATGGGTTTGGTATACTTTGTTTATATTCCAAACATTATATTAGGGTTTGGAGTTGCACTAACAGCCATGATTGAAAAAAGCAATATTGTAAAAACTACAAGTATCACCATGCAATCGTTAATACTAATTCTTAATTGATTATATCTAAAATATGTACGAAGTCCTGTTTTTCTTCTTAAATCACAATGTTTGTTATAGGTGTGCTTTAACATTTCAATCACTCTCTATCCTTACTTTAAGTTTAAATGATTATATAAAAAAAGAGAAAGAGAGCATTTGAAAACTAATAACCACTATTATTTCAACTGTATTTTTAAAATTTTTAATTATTTTTTATTCTTTTATTATTTTTTATCATTTAATTGAGTTCTAGATTTTGTATTATATTATAAATATTATGAAAATTAAAATATAAGACAATGTTAAATAATTAATAAACAAAATTTAATTATTAATGAAAAATTAATATGTATTAAATCTCATTAATTAATTATTTTACAATTAATTAGTTAGTTTATTTTTCATTAATTTAATAGTTTTTTATTATCTTTCACTAGATTTTTAATTAGTTTTAACAATATTTATCGGTGTATTAATGATTAGTAAATTAAATGCTTTTGAATATTTTGATGTTACTGCAGATATTGGATTTTGGGCATATGGTGATTCATTAGAAGAAGCTTATCAAAATGCTGGACTTGCTATGTTTAATGTAATGACTGATGTTAAAACTGTTAATTGTTTGGAAAAAAAAGAATTTAAAATTGAATCTGAAGATTTAGTTTCTCTATTGTATGATTATCTTGAAGAACTTTTGTATTTATTTGATGTTGAACTATTATTTTTTTCAAAATTTGATGTATCTATTGAAAAGATATCTGAAGGTTTTAAATTAAAATGTATAGCTTATGGTGAAAAGGTTAATTGGAGCATTCATCCTAGAAAAAGTGAAGTTAAAGCTATAACTTTTCATAAAATGGAAGTTTTATTTGAAGATGATGAATCTGTTAAAATTAGCACTATTTTAGACTTATAACTTTTTAATATTTTTTTTAATTAATATATTTTCTAGTTTTTTATAAAATTTTATTTTTTTT
>JAZLLL010000222.1:0-5623 GCA_045598125.1 Methanobrevibacter sp.
ATATAAAATAATTACTGTTTTAAATCTAGAACCAATACCTTCACCAGCCTTAGCAATAGCTGCGCATACAATAACAGCAACTAGTACTGGTGCAATAGCTTTTAGAGTACCAATGAATACATCTCCAAGTATTCCTATTGCTGTAGCTTGAGGAACGATAAATCCTAAAATTGCTCCTAAAACTAAGCCAATAGCGATTCTTGAAATTAGACTCATTTGTACATACTTATTAATAATAGTTTTCATATAGATACCTCACTCTTTTATTATATATTTAATTATTACAATATAATAGTATATCTACTAAAGGTGAGAAAATGGAATACAAAAATGGAAATGATATATTCATTACAATTAACTCGTTTAATAGATTTCATGGTTTAAAACCTTTTAAAATTAATTCTATCTTAAAACTTGTAAAAGAACCAGATAATGGCTATGATCTTGAAGCAATAGCTGTTGAACTTAGATATGCTGGAAAATCTGGTTATGTTGCTAATAGTGTAAAAACAGTTATTAAAGGAACTATGAGTGGTGGTAGAGTTTATGATAAAATACTTGATGAGGATTATGCTCAAGTTAAATTTATTTCTCATGATTCAGTTATTGCTAAAATATTAACTAGTGAAGAAATTGAGGAGCTTAGAAAAGATTCGGGGAATGATTTAAATTTTTTATAATTTTGTAAGTTTATTAAGGTCTTTAGGTTAAGTTTTATAATTTCATATATTTATGGGGGATATAGTAATGGAAATAAAAATTGGCAATGCTTTAATTGATATTGAAAAATTAGATGTTCAAAAATATAAGAACATTTCAATAATTCCAATTATGTCTGAAAGTTCACAGAACATAGATATTCTCTCTTTAAAGAAAGGTTTAGACTTAGGACTTGTTAAAGTAGAGGAATGTAAAAAAAGTGTAGTTGGTAAAGTAAGGGTTTCAAATAATGCGGTGACTCCTTTAATATTAGTTGATGGTGATGAAATTATTGGAGCTAAACAAAATCGTATTATTAATACTACTGTTTTAATTCCTCCAAAAACAACTATGGATGTTTCAGTAAGCTGTAGTGAATATGGAAGATGGTATTATAAAGATAAATATAGTTCTAAGTTTACTTATTCTAAATATTTTGCTAATTCAGATACAAGACGAGTAAAATCATATAATTTATTTGAAGAGGAATGTCAATCTGTAATTTGGGATTCTATTCGTGATTTTGAATCTAGACATACTTTTAAATCAGAAACTAGTGCATTAAATGATAATTATGAAAATCTAGCTAAAATTCAAGAAGAATATTTAAAACATTTTGGTATTTTAGATAATCAAAATGGAGTTATAGTTATTATTGGTGGTGAACTTAAAGGTATTGAAATATTTAACAGTCATTTAACTTATAAAGAGTATCATGATAAAATTATTAGAAGTTATATTGTAGATAGTAAATTTTGAAAGTCCGAAAAATATGATTAATTATGATGAAATTGATAAAATTTTAGGTAATATTTCTAATTCTAAGTTTAAAGAGTATGAAAATAAGGAATTAGGTAAATCTATTAAATTTTCAAATAATTATGGGGTTGGAGTTGCTTTAATTTATGAGGGAAATATTATTCACATGCTTTATTTTAAAAATCCTGAAAAATATGCTTTTTTAGATAATAATCTAGATGATGTGGAAGTTAATATTTTTAGTGAGAAAGATAGTGAAATATATTTATAAAAATTTATTTTTATCATTTTATAGGTAAAATAATAAGGTTATTTATAAAAATTATGCTAAACTTATAATAATGTAATAATATAAGAATTAAATAACAAAATTTAAATGTTATAAAATTAAAATGTTCAATTAATATTATAAAAAAGGTGATTATAAAGTGTATTTGGAATTTTGGATAGTTTTGGGAATATTTTTTATTATTGCTGAGCTATTAACTGGAGGATTCTTTTTATTATCCTTAGGATTAGGTTCTTTTCTTGCAGCTATTTTAAATTACTTTAATTATGATATTCAAGTTCAGATTATTGGATTTATTATATTGACTATAATCTTTATAATTTTATCTAGGCCCCTATATAATAGGTTAAATAAAAATATTCCTGATAAAAAGTCGAACACTGAACGTTTAATTGGATTAAATGGGAAAGTTACAGAAGATATAAATCCTCATAAATCAGGCTTTATAAAAGTTAAAGGTGAAATTTGGAAAGCTATATCTGAAGAGAATATATCTAAAGGAGAAACAGTAGAAATCTTAAAAATAGATGGTGTTAAATTGGTTGTTAAATAAGTTGATATTTAATTTAAATTATTTTTAGATATTTAGTGTATTTTTTACTATTTATTTTAATTATTTAACTATCTATTTTAGTTATTGTTAATATATTATTAAATTAAGTTTAAGGTGAAAATATGGATTTATTAATCATTTTAATAATTATTGTTATTGTAATTATTGCATTTAAAAGTTTAGTAATTTTAAGACCTTATGAACAAGGTGTTGTAGAAAGATTAGGTAAATATAATAGAACTATTGCTAGTGGTTTAAGTATTGTATTTCCTTTCGTAGAAGTTGTTAGAAAAGTAGATTTAAGAGAGCAAGTAGTAGATGTTCCTCCTCAAGAGGTTATTACAAAAGATAATACTGTTGTAATTGTTGATTGTGTAATTTTTTATGAAGTTATAGACTCATTTAATGCTGTTTATAATGTTGTTAATTTTTATCAAGCTATTACTAAATTAGCTCAAACAAATTTAAGAAATATTATTGGAGATTTAGAATTAGATCAAACTTTAACTTCAAGAGAAATGATTAACACTGAATTACGTGAAGTTCTTGATGGAGCTACTGATAAATGGGGAACAAAAGTAGTTAGAGTTGAAATTCAAAGAATTGAACCTCCAAAAGATATTGTTGAAGCTATGAGTAAACAAATGAAAGCTGAAAGAGTAAAAAGAGCTACAATTTTAGAGTCTGAAGGTTATAAAGAATCTAAAATTAAAAAAGCAGAAGGAGATAAACAATCTACAATTCTTGCTGCTGAAGCTGAAGCTGAAGCTATTAGACAAGTAGCAGATGCAAATAAATATCAAGAAGTAACTATTGCAAATGGTAAAGCACAAGCTACTGAAACTATTTATAATGCAATTCATAAAGGAAATCCAACAAATGATTTGATTGCAATAAAATATTTAGAAGCTCTTGAGAAAGTAGCAGATGGTAATGCAACAAAAATATTTTTACCTACTGAAGTTTCAGGTATTTTAGGGTCAATTGGAGGAATTTCAGAGTTATTTAAAGAAGATTTTGAAGATAAAAATTATTCTATAGATAAAAAAAGTTTGGATAATAAAGATGAAAATATTATACACTCTGATGAAAATTAATTTTTTTATAAAAATTAACTTTTTTTTTAATTTTTTTATTTTAATCTTTTTTTTAAATTAGAGTATTTTTTATATTAAATAAAAAATTAATTAATATATTTTTAAAATAATTATTATTTTTTTAAGAAATCTTTGATAATATTCATAAGTTCATCAGTTTTTTCATAAGCAACCATATGTCCAGCATCTTTAATTAATTTAAATTCTGCATTTTTAATAGATTCAGCTACTTCTTTACCTAATTCATATGGGAGTATCTTATCGTATTCTGCACCAATTACAAGAGTTTTACAAGCCACTAAATCATAATTTTTTGAATTATCAAAATTTGAAATAGATTTAAGTTCTGCAGTCTTTTCTTCTGGAGATAATTCTGTTATTTCGTATCTTGAGGAGGTAGTATTTAATTTAAATTCACCTTTAGCAATCTTTTTTAAAGTATTTGGTGCTAAGAAAGAATCATAAATAGCTTTAAACATTTCATTTCTAGTTATTTTTGAATAATCTAATCCTTTTTTATTTAAAAGATAAGATACAGAAGAAATTTCAGATGATGGATTTGTACAAAGTAAAATTAAATGATTGATATTTTCACAATTTTTCTCAGCAGTAGCTAAAGCAATATAAGAACCCATAGAATAACCAAGAATATCTACTTCTTTTAATTCCAGTTGTTTAATAATTTCTAAAATATCATTAACATGATCATCTAATGTATATTCTAAGGGGTGTGTAGATTCACCATGTCCTCTTGTATCAATAGTAATAACTCTATATTCTTCTTTTAAACTGTCACGAAAGATATACATAGCTTCTTTAGTTGAACTAAGACCATGAATAAGTATTATTGGTTTTTTATCTGTTTCAGTATCATCTAAACAAATTTTAATATTATTAATATTTAAAAATTTCTTCATAATCTCACCAAATTTAATAATTATAATAATTTTTAAAAGATATATTATTTAATATTTTTATAATTTAAATCATATTTTAATTTTATTTTTTTAATTCTATACTTTTATATATGTCTTATTTTATACTATAACTATAATAATTTATTATCGGTATTTTTGTGATTTTTATGAAAAATATGTTTGATAAATGTCAGTTAGGTGATTTAAAACTTAAAAGTCGTATTATACGAACTGGAATATGGGAAACTCAAACTGTTGATGGTGGTTTTTTAACACAAGATGTTTTTAATAGGTATAAAAATATTGCAAAAACTAATGTTGGTGCCATAATTTCAGAAATGTTTGTTTTAGATTCAAGAGATAGATTTTATAATTTTTCAACTCATACAAATTATAAAGGATTTATTAAAGATTATAGGGAACTTACTGATTTGGTTCATAGTTTTAATGTACCTATTTTAGGACAATTATCTTTTTTCTTTTATAATGATGGTTTAAATCAAAAAGTGGAACCTAATGATATTAGTATTGAAGGTATCAGAATGTTACAATCTGAAGTTATTATGTTTGCTAAAAAACTTTCTTTTGCTGGCTTTGATGGTATTCAACTTAATTTAGGCAATAATTTTTATCTTTCTAGATTTATAAATCCTTATTTTAATAGTAGAAAAGATAAATATGGTGGAAATACTTTTAATCGTATGAGAATTGTTTTAGAAATTATAAAAATTCTTAAAGAAAATTATAATTTACATATTAATTGCAAAATAAATCCTAATGATGTTAGAAAAGGTGGAATAACTCAAGATGAAAGTATTGAAATGTGTAGATTACTTGAAAAGTATGGTGTGGATAGTATTCAGATAACTGCTCGCACTATATCTTATGCAAAGGGTAAAATAGGATCACATCCATTTATTGAGTATGCAAATAGATTAATAGATACTGTGAGTATTCCTGTAATATTAGGTGGAACTTTACGAGATTATAATACAATAGATAACATTTTAAAATCAACAAATGTTGAATTTATCTCAATGTCTAAACCTTTCACGGCTCAAAATGACTTTTTAGATGATTGGAAAAAAGAAGGTAAAGGAAGTTCTATATGTCAAAGTTGTAATAACTGTTATAGTAAAAAAACAAGCACTTGTTTTAAATATGATTAATTTTATCAGATCTTTTTTTACTGATTTTTTTTTTAATAAATTTTTATTAATTTTTAACTTTTTGTTTTTTTATTTTATTTAACTATTTTTTAGATAATATTTTTCATGATTTTATGTTTCGATTTTTGTCTTATATATTT
>JAZLLL010000223.1:0-5400 GCA_045598125.1 Methanobrevibacter sp.
ATTTTTTTAGATTATTAAGTTTACAAGAAAATCTTTAAAAATATAAATATTAAGAAAGAAGTTTTATGTTATGTTTTTAAAAAAGAAAATTTATTTATTCATCTAAATAATTGTCTAAATCAATTTCTAATTTATCACAGATTTCTTTTAATGTATTATATAATTTTTCATCTATTGGAATTCCATTATTTTCAGCTTCTGCGATTCTTTTAACTTCAAGATCTCCAGGAATAAATGTATCTCCAGATTTTCTTATTTCTTTTACAAATTCTTCAACTTCTTCTTTAAAAGTTTTTATATCTACAAATTTAGATGGATCAATAGCTATAAAAAAGTCTCCTTTAGTGCAAGGTTCTTTATAATCTCCTGCAGTACCTGTAACTTCAGTTCCAAATGCTGCATTTACGAGAGGTCCACATATAATTTCAATCATTAAACTTAAAGCATAACCTTTTACTCCCCCAAATGGTAAGATGGATCCATTTAATGCTTCTTCAGGATTAGTTGTAGGATTTCCATCTTTATCAATTGCAGTATTTGCAGGAATTTCAATTCCTTTTCTTTTACATTCTAATAATTTTCCTCTTGCTGCAACAGAAGTTGCCATGTCTACTGCAATATAAGTTTCAGAAGGGATGCCTATAGCTATTGGATTTGTTCCAAGAATTGGTTTTTTACCTCCGAGAGGAGCAACTCCTGGTTCAGTATTACAAGTTACAATACCAATTACGTCATTTCTAATAGCTAAATCGGAATAATATCCAGTTACTCCAAAATGGTTAGAATTAAAAGTTCCCACTGCTCCGATTCCCATTTTTTTAGCTTTTTCAATAGCTAATATCATTCCTTGATGTGCAATATATTGTCCAAAAAGGCTTTTACCATCAATTAATGCTATAGATTCGGTTTCTTTAACTATTTCATAATCTCCTTTAGTTGATATGTATCCATTTTCAATTCCTTTAATATATTGTGGGAATCTTCCAAGTCCATGGGAGGTAAATCCTTTTAAATCAGAATCAATTGTAGCTTCAGTAATTATTTCAGCTTGTTTTTCTTGAACTCCTATATTCATTAATATTTTTTTAACAAGACTTCTTTCATTATCAACACTAATTTTCATTTTATCAGTCCCTATTTCTCTTTTTTAAGGGGTTAAATAATAAATTTAATTAATTTTTATTTTATATATTTTTAATAATTAATTTCTATATTTTTAAAGGTTTTTACAGTAATTCCTTCTTCTTCAGTTACAGTTCCAACTTTATAAGCTTTCAATGTTTTATTTAATTCTTTAAGAACTTTATCTGCTTCTTCAGGAGATACAATAACTATAAATCCAATTCCCATATTGAAGACTTTATACATTTCTTCTAAGGGAACTCCTTGATTATAGATTAATTTAAAAATATCTTGTGGTTCGGGATAATTGTTAATATTATAACCAACACCTTTTTTAAGTCTTGATAGATTATTAACTCCTCCTCCGGTCATATGTGCAAGACCTTTAATATTGAAATCTTTTTTTAATAAATCAACAATAGTTCTTACATAAAGTTTAGTTGGTTTTAATAATTCTTCACCTATGCTAATATTTTCATTAGGCATTTTGTCATTAGGTTTGAATCCACCTTCGTCAAAAATAGCTCTTCTTGCTAAACTTAATCCATTACTGTGGATTCCACTACTTTCAAGTCCGATTAAGATATCTCCTGACTTAATTTCTGAACCAGTTATTATTTTATCTTTATCTACAAAACCAATTCCAGTTCCAGCTAAGTCAAAATCTTTTACAATTCCAGGAAGAGATGCTGTTTCTCCACCAATAATGGATATTTTAGATTCTTCTGCTCCTTTTACAAGTCCTTCTGCAATTTCGGAAGCTATATCTGGATTTGGTTCTTCAACAGCTAAATAATCCACTAATGCTATTGGTTCTGCACCAACACATAATATGTCGTTAACTACCATAGCAATCATATCAATTCCTACAGTATCATATTTTTCCATCATTTTAGCTACTAATATTTTACTTCCTACTCCATCAGTACTCATCGCAATAGCTTTATCTCCAAGTTCTACTAATGCAGCAAAATGTCCACTATCTGTAATAATATTTCTATATTCTAAGGTTGGTTTAAGTTTTGAAGCGAGTTTTGCAACAGTAACTGCTTCAAGATCAATATCTACACCAGATTCTGAATAAGTAACCATAGATTCACCTGTTAAGTATATTTTGATTAATTAATTGTATTTAACTTAATAATATTCTTCTCATAATAATTATTATAGATTTAATTAAGTTAATTTTTTAATATTTATTAAATAATAGTTGAATTATATTTATTATTTAAATCAATAAATTATCATTATATATATTTATAATCACTATTATATATAATATGGTTTTTTAAATTATTATTTTATTTATTTTTATTTATAATGGTTTATTAATGAACATAGTTATTAAATATAAGTATATTTGATTAATTTGTTTAATTTTAAATATTCTCTAATTATACTATTTAATCTTTTAAATTTTAATCCTTATTGGAGTCTTGTTGCTTCTAATATAAGAGGTGTTTTAGTTTCAATTTTATAACTTCTATGTATACTGGAAGCTAAATCCACTGTTTTATAAGGATCTCCATGACATGTAAGAATTTTATCTGGTCGTGGATGTAATCTTTTAGCAAATTCCATTAATTGTCTTCTATTAGAATGTCCACTAAATCCGTGAATGGTTTTAATTTCCATATTAACATTAAAAACTTTAATTTTTCCATCTTCGCCTTCTAAAGGTATTTCTTTATGTCCTTTTTGAATTCTCCTACCTAAAGATCCTTCAGATTGATATCCTACAAATACCATAGTATTTCTTTTATCTTCACATAACCATTTAAAATATTCTACAGAATTTCCTCCAGTTAACATACCTGAAGTTGAAAGGATAATTGATGGTTCTCCTTCAACAATTTCTTTTCTTTCTTTAATATTCTGAACTTTATTAAATGATTCTGCAATAAATGGATTTCTTCCCATATGAAAGATTTGATCTCTTAAATCTTTACTTAAATATTCGGGTCTTGCAGTATGGACTGCAGTAGCTTCCCAAATCATTCCATCTAAATGAATCGGAACTTCTTCAATATATCCATGTCTCATATATTCTTCAAGTACAATCATTAACTCTTGTGCTCTTCCTACTGCAAATACTGGGAGTAATATTTTCCCTCCACGTTTTAATGTTTTATATATTGTTTTCATTAATTCTTTTTCAGCATTATTTCTTGATGGAGTAACATCTTCATGTCCTCCATATGTACTTTCCATTACACAACTTTCAATTCTTGGGAATTTAGTATTTGCAGGTTCAAGAAGTCTGCTACGTTCATATTTAAAATCTCCAGTATATAACATATTATGTGCTCCTTCACCAATGTTAAAGTGGCACATTGCAGATCCAAGAATATGTCCTGCATTATGTAAAGTTAATTTAATATCTGGGGATATATCAGTTACAACTCCATAATCCAAAGTAATTGTGTGTTTAATCATTTTTTGAACATGTTTTACATTAAAGGGTAAGGGATTGTCTTCTCTATGTGCGATATCTATATAATCTAATTGTAATAATGTCATTAAATCTCTTGTTGCTGTAGTACAATATACTGGGCCTTCATAACCATAATGATAAAGGTAAGGTATGAATCCGCAGTGATCTAAGTGGGCATGAGATACAACAATTGCATCTAAATCTTGTATTGAAAATTCTGGAACTCCTAACATAGGGAAAGAAGTTTTTTCATCTTGACCTGCTACATTTACACCACAATCAAGTAAAATTCTACTATTTGGGGTTTGAAGTAACATACAAGAACGTCCTACTTCTTTAAAACCACCCATTGCAGTTAATCTAACCCAATCATTTGGATATTTTCCACCTTGGTGTATTCTTATACCTAAATTTTGTAGAATTTTTTTTCTTTCTTTACTATTATTCATTAATGTGTGTCTAATTCTACCTATAATCTCTGATTGAATTGGAGGAGTTCTTAAGATTTTTGGAGCCCATCCAGTTTTTCTTACAATTTCTCTTGAAGTAACACCATATTTCCCAATAACAAGTCCAGGTTTGGTAGCTTCAATAATTACTTCACAAGTAACTTCATCAAAACTAATGTTGGTAATTTCTGCTTCTATAGGAACAATTTCTTCTACTGCTTTTATAGTATCTTCAGGATCCATTAAAACAGATTTATCTGAACGAATAATAATTCGTTTTCTCAAATCTTTAGCTAAGTTTCTTATAATATCTCCACTGTCTGCAATCATTTCATGATTTTTTGTATAAATGACAACTTCAGGACCTTCAAATTCAATCTTAGCTAATTGTATTTTTTCAGGTAATTTATTAACAATTGTTTGTCTGATTTCTTCTAAAACATTTGAAGTCATATAATCACTTCGAAAATAAGACGTATAAATTAGCATATGGTTTAAATAAGATATTAAAAAAGATTTACTTATTAAAATGTTTCATATACTATTATACTGTATATATAAAATTAGTTTGTTTAAATATAATAAAAAATAAAGAATAATTAAAATAATTAAGTTATTTTCATTAAAATAGAATTAACTATTAATTTTATTAATTATTGCATTGATTTCTTCTTTTTCTAACATTTCATATCCATCTTTAGTAACTTTAGCTACTAAAAATCCGTTTCCTGAGAATGTATCTCTTTCAGTAGCTGCTTTAAGACTTCTAAGAGCTACTTCAATCGCTTCATCTACAGTTATATCTTCATGGAATCTATCTTCGAGTACACCATATGCGAAAGTTGATCCAGATCCTGTGGATATGAATGTGTCTTTAATCATACCTCCTGCTGCATCTAATGAATAAATAGATGCTCCTGTTTCATCTACTCCTCCGAGAAGAGTTTGAACATAAGCAGGGGAAGAATGTAATATATTTGCACTTAATGCAGCAGCTGCTTCAATATTTATATCTTTATTATTTCTTAATCTGTATAATGAAACTTCTGCACTAATTACTTTCATTAAACTCTGTGCATCTGCAACAGATCCTGCAATAGTTGCTGCAATATGATTATCAATTTTAAATATTTTTTCAGCTACTTTATGAGCTACTAAATTTCCCATACTAGCTCTTCTTTCACTTGCAAATACAACACCATCAGTACAAGTAATACCTACAGTGGTAGTACCTTCTAAAGTGTTTTTATTACTCATATTAATACACCTCGAAATAATATTTTGTAGTTTTTTTTTTTTTAAAATTTAATAAATTATATTTTTAATTCACATTTTTTTTATCATGTTGTTATTTTTATTATTAAATTTAGTTATTAATTTTGATTTTTTTTTAAA
>JAZLLL010000224.1:0-6217 GCA_045598125.1 Methanobrevibacter sp.
ATCACGCCATATTCAGCTGAAATCATTTATTCAACTGATAAAGACGCTAAAGTTATCAACTCCAAAGAGATCAACCTTAAGAACGGAAACTATTACGAAGTCCGCTATATGGCTGACCAAGTTGCCTAATCCGAAAACCAAATAGAAGTGTCGCTTCGGTGGCACTTTTTTCAATTTATAGACCCCAATTTTGGGGTACTTTACAAAAAAGTATCGATAATTATTGATATTTTTTCTGATTTAATTTTTACAACCTATTTTTATATCCTACTTGTACGATATGAATTAATATTCTATTCAGAGTTATTTATAGGTTGTATTTTATACTTAAAATTAGTTATAAAATTTATTTTATACTATGGGAATATTTCTAAGATTTAAATTTTTTAAATTTATTTTTAAAAATGGAGAGACTATTATGAAGCAGATAAAAACAGAAGATGCAGTTGGTCAAGTTTTAGGACATGACATGACTCAAATTATTAAAGGAGTTACAAAAAGGGCAGTATTTAAAAAAGGACATATTGTTCAAGAAGAAGATATTCCTGTTTTACTTAGTATTGGTAAAGATCATATTTATGTATTTGAAAAGGAAGAGGGAATATTACATGAAAATGAAGCTGCCAAAATTTTAGTATCTTTGTGTAAATCTGATTACATGGGGGAATCTGATGTAAGTGAAGGAAAAATTGAGTTAATTTCCAAGGTTAATGGTTTATTAAAAGTTAATAAGGAAGGACTTTATGCTGTGAATTCTTTTGGAGAAATGATGGTTGCTTCAAGACATGGCAATACTGTAATTCAAAGTGGGGATAAAATTTGTGGAACTCGTATTATTCCTTTAGTAATTGAAGAAGAGAAAATGAAAAATGCAAAAGAAGCATGTTTGGATAAAACAAATGGGAAACCTATTTTTGAAATTATCCCGTTTGTTCATCAGAAAGTAGGGATTGTAACAACGGGTAATGAAGTATACTATGGAAGAATTGAAGATACTTTTACTCCTGTTATTAAGGATAAAATAAAAGAATTTAATTTTGATACTGAACTTGTTGATCATAAAATTTGTGAAGATAATGATAAAAAGGTAACAAACACAATAATTGATATGATTGAGAATAAAGGTGCTACTATTGTTATATGTACTGGTGGAATGAGTGTGGATCCTGATGATAAGACTCCCTTAGCTATTAAAAATACGGGGGCTAATATTGTCTCTTACGGGTCTCCTGTTTTGCCAGGGGCTATGTTTTTACTTGCTTATTATACAAAAAGTGATGGGACTACTGCAACAATTATGGGTCTTCCAGGTTGTGCAATGTATAATGAAAGAACTGTAGTTGACTTGGTTTTACCGAGAATTATGGCAAATGATCCTATTAGTCCTGAAGAACTTGCATCATTAGGAGAAGGAGGACTTTGTTTATCTTGTAATATTTGCACATTCCCTAATTGTGGATTTGGTAAAGGTCACTAAATTTAATTTTTTATAAGTTAATAAATCAATACTCTAAAAGGGTTTTATATTAGGTGATTTATTATGTCTAATGAGGTTATTAAGTCTGAATTATCTAAAGAATCTATTTCTGATGATCTTCCATTTAAAGCAGCTATAATTACCTTAAGTGATAAAGGTTTTAGGGAGGAACGTATTGATAAAAGTGGGCCTTTAGCTAAAGAAATGTTAGAAACTGAAGGATATGATGTTGTAGAAATGATATTAATTCCTGATGATGCAGAATGGTTGAAAAAAGAATTGATTCGTCTATGTGATCAAGACCAAGTTGATTTAGTTTTAACAAGTGGTGGAACTGGTTTTTCTTTACGTGATAATACTCCTGAAGCAACTTTAGAGATAAGTGACCGTGTTGCACCTGGAATCGCAGAGTATATGCGTTATAAATCAATGATGATTACAGATAGAGGAATGTTATCTAGAGGAGTATCTGTTATACGTAAACAAACATTAATTATTAACTTACCTGGAAGTCCAAAAGCAGTAGAAGAAAATTTAGGGTTTGTATTAAATACTCTTGAGCATGGATTAAAAATTTTAAAAGGTAGTGCTAGTGACTGTGCTAGGGATTAAATTATTATTTCTTTAATAATTTATCTCTTAATCTCTTTTTATTGGTTAGGTGGGTTCTTCTTAATTTTTAATTAAATTGTTAAGTTAATTAGTAAATTAAGTTTAATTAGTAAATTTAGTTAATTAATACTGAATGTTAAAAATTAAGGAGAACCCTCTTAGTTATTAATTAAAAATTTTAAAGTGTGGTTTTTTGATTGTGCTGGAGATTAATTACTACTTATTTAGTTATTATCTATTAATTTTAATTATTCGAGGTGTTCATATATTATTAAATTAAAACTATGGAGAGTTATATATGAAGAAAATGTTAAAAATTCTTATAGTTGCTATTGTTGCAATTTGCATTATTGTAGGTGCGGGTGTAATGTATAGTGGAGCTCTTGGATCAAATGATGCTCAATTAGATGGACAAGAAATTAAATTAGCTGCTGCTGCTAGTTTAAAAAATGTTTATGATAATGAGTTAATTCCAATGTTTGAAGAGAAATATGGTGATGTGAAAGTTTCTGCTACTTATGGATCTAGTGGAGATTTACAAACTCAAATTGAAAATGGTTTGGATGCAGATGTATTTATGTCTGCCGCTACAAAACAGATGGATGCTTTAATAGATGAAGGTTTAATTGATAAAAATACTAATGTTGAATCTTTAGAAAATAAAGTTGTATTAATTGTACCTAAAGACTCTAAATCTGATATTTCCTCTTTTGAGGATTTAAAGAATGTAAAAGGTATAATTGCTATCGGTGATCCCGAATCTGTTCCAGCAGGTCAATATGCTAAAGAAGTATTAATTAATCTTAATTTATGGGATAATGTACAGTCTAAATTATCTTTAGGAACTGATGTAACTGCTGTGTTAAATCAAGTTGCTCAAGGTTCTGCTGATTGTGGTATTGTTTATAAAACTGATGCGGTTTCTAGTGATGATGTTAAAATTGTCTGTGAAGCACCTACTGGTTCATTAAAAACTCCAGTTATTTATCCTGTAGCTATGGTTAAATCATCTAAAAATCCGGATGCATCTAAAGCTTTCATTAATTTCTTACAAACTCAAGAAGCAAAAGATATATTTGTTAAATATGGTTTCACTATTCATTAATAATTTATTTATTAGTTAGCAGGGATTCTATGTTTGCCTAGTGATGTGTGTATTGTTATTCATGAATTATATATTTAATGAGATTAAATATTTATATATTTAATTACTATTAAATATTATATTCATGAATACTTTTGTGTGGACTTATTTTTATTAGACATATCATTTAAATTTTTCTAAAGGAGATATTGGCATATGGATTGGACACCAATTTTAATTTCAATGAAAACTGCTAGTGTATCTATATTAATAACATTTTTCTTAGGATTGATAATAGCTTGGATTATTATTAAATTAAAGAATGATACATTAAAAATTGTACTTGATGGTATTTTCACACTCCCTATTGTTTTACCTCCAACTGTAGTTGGGTTCTTTTTACTATATACTTTTGGTGTAAGAGGGCCTATTGGAACGTTTTTCATCGAATTTTTTGCAGTAAAAATTGCATTTTCATGGTATGCAACAGTTATTGCAGCTGTTGTTATGTCATTTCCTTTAATGTATCGATCTGCTCGAGGTGCTTTTGAGCAGGTTGATAAAAATTTATTAGATGCTGGGCGTACTTTGGGTATGAGTGAGTGGAATATATTTTGGAAAATTTTATTTGCAAATGCATTGCCTGGTGTTATTAGTGGTGGAATACTTGCTTATGCTCGAGGTTTAGGTGAATTTGGAGCTACAGCAATGCTTGCTGGTAATATTGCTGGCCAAACTAGAACTCTTCCTATGGCTGTTTATTCAGAAGTAGCAGCAGGTAATATGGGGGATGCTTTTAATTATGTTATATTTATTGTTATAATTGCATTTATTGCAATTTTTGTAATGGATTATATGTCTATTCGTAATGAAAAAAAATGGAGATAATTATGAATCAGTTATTTAGATTTCTTAGTATTTAAAGGTGATAAATTTGAGTAATCAATTATTAAATGTAGATATTAAAAAGAAACTTAAAGAATTTGATTTAGATATTTCCTTTGAAGTAGAAAATGGATGTTTAGGTATTCTTGGGGCTTCAGGTTCTGGTAAAAGTATGACTTTAAAAGCTATTGCTGGAATAATTACTCCAGATAATGGTAAAATTAGTTTAATTGGTAAAGAAAAAATAGTATTTTATGATTTTAATGATAAAGTCAATATGAAACCACAAGTTAGGAATGTAGGTTATTTATTTCAAAATTATGCCTTGTTTCCAAATATGACTGTTGAAAAAAATATTCAAATAGGATTATCTAAAAATCAGGATAATGAGGTTGTACATAGGTTAATTAAACGTTTTAGATTAGAAGGTTTGGAAAAAAGATATCCTAGACAATTGTCTGGTGGACAACAACAAAGAGTTGCATTAGCACGTATTTTAGCTTATGAACCTGATGTTATACTTTTGGATGAGCCATTTAGTGCAATGGATACTTTTTTAAAAGAACAATTACGTTTAGAACTTGCAAATGTGTTAAAAGAGTTTAATGGGATTTCTATTTTAGTTACACATAATCGGGATGAGGCATTTCAACTTTGTGATGAATTATTAATTTTAGATAAAGGAAAAATTATTGCAAAAGGCAATACTTATGATGTATTTGAAAATCCTAGAAATATTCAAGTTGCTAGGCTTACAGGTTGTAAGAATATTTCTGAAATTGAGGTTATCGATGATTATCATCTAAAATCTAAAGATTGGGGGATTATTTTTGAAGTACATGAAAAAATTTCTTCTGATATTACTCATATTGGTATTAGGGCACATGATTTTGAAGTAGGTGATAAAGATAGTATTAACTCTTTTGAAGTCATTAATTATAAACAACTTGAGATGCCTTTTGAATGGGAATTAACTTTGGATAATGGGTTGTGGTGTAAAATTGATAAACATATTCATAATCATGAATTAGTAATTCCAAAATATTTAAAAATAGATCCTAAAAATATTATTTTATTAAGACGTTAGTTAATTGGGATATATTTTAGTTTTTTACTTTTTTAGTTTTATTTTCATTTTTTCGTGAAGTTTGTCTTACGTGAAGTTTATCTTATTTTTATATATTTAAACTAATTATTAATCTATTAAAATTAAGAGAACTTGAGAGAAAATTCTCTCAGTTATTATATTTTCTCTTAATTATCCTTCAATTGCTTCTTTAGCAAAGAATTTGTAGAGTAATGCTGCAATTATAGCACCAATAAATGGACCTACAATAAATACCCATACTTGACTTAAAGGTTCTCCTCCTAAGAATAAAGCTGGAGCTAAACTTCTTGCAGGGTTAACTGAGGTTCCTGTGATTGGGATTCCCATAATATGTACAAATGTTAAAGTAAGACCAATAACGATTCCTGCAATGTTTGCAGTTTTATCACTAGCAGTAACTCCAAGAATGGTAAATACAAATACTGCAGTTAAAATAATTTCAGTTACTAATGCACCAATCATGCTAATTCCAATACTTGATGCTGCACCAAATCCATTTGCACCTAAACCAGTTGTAACTACTCCTCCAAGGTTTGCTTGACTAATTATAAAGAATAAAATTCCAATTCCTATAATTGCACCAATACATTGGAAAATTACATAGAAAATAAAATCTTTTACATTCATTCTACCATCAATTAAACAACCTAAGGAAACAGCGGGATTAATATGACAACCGGATGTATCTCCAATTACATATGCCATAGCAACAATAGATAAACCAAATGCCAAAGCAATACCTAAAGTTCCAAGAATGCTTCCTGCAATAGTTGCACTTCCACATCCAAATAAAACTAATACTAAAGTTCCTATTAATTCACAAACATATCTTTTCATATAATCACATAATTATTGTTATTAAATTATTTTAATATAATATGAATATTCTCATTTTTATTATATTCAAAATAATATTAGTATATTTATCTGATAAACTATAATAATGTTTTGATTATTAAGCTTATTTTTTTAGTTTAGATTTATTTTAATGGAATTTCAAAGATTCAACTTCATTTTAAGTAAATTAAAGCTTTTTATTTAATTAATAATA
>JAZLLL010000225.1:0-3614 GCA_045598125.1 Methanobrevibacter sp.
ATTCAAATAATAATTAATCAGGAAAAAATAGATTAACTTAATATCAATTAACAACATAATATAATTAGTTTGTCTTATTTAATAATATTTATTAAAAAATTATCTTGAATTAAAATAGTATTAAATTAGATTAAAAAATTATATTTTAATTAAATTAAAATAATAAGAGACATAAATTAATCTGATAAAATTTACAATATCTAAAAAAGGTTTAAAAATGTATAAAAATAATAAAATTTTAGTTGTTATTCCTGCAAGAGGAGGTTCTAAAGGAATACCCCGTAAAAACATAAGATTACTTGGAAAAAAACCATTAATAGCACATACTATTGAAATGGTACTTCAATCAAAATATGTTGATGAACTTGTTGTAACAACAGATGATAATGAGATTAAATTTATAGCAGAAAAATTTAAATCTAACACTATTAAAAGAGACGGTGAATTAGCAGAAGATAATGTGCCTCTAGATCCCGTGATTTATGATGCTACAATTAAACAAGAAAAAAGAACTAATGAAAAATATGATATTGTAATTACAGTACAACCAACTTCTCCACTTCTAAAAACAAAAACATTAGACTTAGCTATTGAAACTTTAATTGAATCAGAAAAAAGTGAAAATAAAAAAGAACAATATGATACAATACTAAGTGTAGTTGATGATAGGCATTTAAGTTGGGGTTATAATGAAAAAGAAAATAAATATTATCCTTTGTATGAAAAAAGAGTAAATAGACAATATTTACCTAAAGCATATAAAGAAACAGGAAGTATTTTTGCAAGTAAAAGAAAATTTATAACTGAAAATAGTCGTCTTGGAAATAATATTGGACTTATTGAAATATCTAAACAAGAAAGTATTGATATTGATAATTATGAAGATTGGTGGGTTGCTGAGAAAATACTTAACAAGAAAAAAATTCTTATCAAAACAGATGCAAATCATAAAATTGGAACTGGACATATATTTAGAGGATTATCTATAGCTTCAAAACTTATAAATCATGAAGTTATTTTTCTACTTGATGAATCACAACCTTTAGGAATAGATATAGTTTCTAATAATAATTACCCCTTCATTACTCATAATAGCAAAAAGGATAAAAAAGATATTCTTGATAAAATTAATGAGTATAATCCTGATATTATAATCAATGATATTCTAAATACAAACTCTAAATATATTAAATCACTAAAAGATAAAAATTATTTTATTATTAATTTTGAAGATTTAGGTGGAGGCATCAAATATGCAAATATTGTATTTGATGCATTATATGAGCATAAAATTCCTTTAAAAAATCTTTACTCCGGACATAAATATTATATCCTTAAAGACGAATTTAACTATCAAGACCCTAAAGTAATTACTAAAGAGGTGAATAATATTTTACTTACTTTCGGTGGAAGTGATCCTAATAATTTCACAGAAAAAACATTAGAAGCAATTCTAGAAAGTAACTATAACAATAAAATCGAAATTATTTTAGGACTTGGTTATCTAAATAAAAAAGAAATTCAAGAAAAATTTAAAAATAACAATAAAATAACAATTTATGAAAATGTAAAAAATATGAGTGAACATATGCATAATGCAGATTTAATATTTACATCTGCAGGTCGAACAATGTATGAAATTGCATCTCTTGGAGTTCCTTGCGTATGTTTATGCCAAAATGAAAGAGAACTAAGTCACATCTTTGGAAATGTGGAAAATGGATTCATAAATCTTGGACTTGGACAAAATATTACAAAAAAAGAAATCAAAAAACAAATTGATGATTTGATAACTAATTATCCACTTAGATTAGAAATGAACAAACGTATGTTATCTATTGATTTAAAACATGGTTTTGAAAATATAATGAATCTTGTAAAAAAAGAATATAAACAATGGGAAAACAAACATAATATTTATAAATAAAATTAATAAAATTAATAGATAATATTCAATAGTGTAATGATAAATAAGAGGTGAAAAAATGAAAATATTTGATGAAAAACCTTTTTTAATAGCAGAAATAGGGGTTAACTATTACGATATTGCAAAAAAAGAGAATATTTCCAATATGGACGCTGCCAAATTAATGATTAAAAAAGCAAAAGAAGCCGGTTGTAATGCAGTCAAATTTCAAAGTTATAAAGCAGATACTATAGCTTCTAAAAATTCACCCGCATATTGGAACTTAAATGAAGAACCAACTACATCACAATATGAATTATTTAAAAAATTTGATTCCTTTGGAAAAAGAGAATATAAAGAAATAGCAGAATATTGTAAAAAAATTGGAATACTTTTCATGTCAACACCATTTGATTTTAATTCTATTGATTATCTTGATGAAATTATGGATATTTATAAAATATCTTCATCTGACTTAACTAATTTACCCTTTATAAAAAAAATTGCAAAAATAGGAAAACCAATAATTATTTCTACAGGTGCTTCTACATTAGAAGAGATAAAAGTTGCAATTGAAACTATTGAAAATGAAAATGAAAATTACACCAATGGAAAATCCTCAATTGGTATTATGCATTGTGTTCTTTCATATCCAACTATAAACTCAGATGCAAATCTACTCATGATTAAAAATTTAAAAGATTTATATCCGAATTATGAAATTGGATATTCTGATCATACCAAACCCGATGAAAATATGCTTATATTAACAACTGCTTACCTTTACGGAGCTACAATCCTTGAAAAACATTATACTCTCGATAAAACTTTAAAAGGAAATGATCATTACCATGGAATGGATCCCGAAGATATTGAAAAATTTATAAAAAATATAAATCTTATAAAAGAAATTAATGGACAATATAATAAAGTACCTCTTTCCTGTGAAGAAGAATCTAGAAAACAAGCTAGACGTTCTATTGTTGCATTAAAAGATATTGAAGTTGGAGAAATAATTACAGAAGATAAACTTACATATAAAAGACCAGGAACTGGTATTTCACCAAATAAACTTGATAAAATTGTTGGTAAAAAAGTAAAGAGACGTATCAAAGAAGATGATTTGATTTTATATGATATGCTAGATTAAATAGGATAACTCCATTACATAAAGTAAATAAAAGCCATAATAATCAATATATAGAGGATAAACATGAAACTAACAGTAAAAGAAGTTTGTGAAAAATTTTGGGAAATTGAAGAAAAATATGAACTTAATCATATGAAAATTCAAAACACATATCCCTGGCAATTAATTAGAGTTTATATTTACTATGAAATAACAAGAAAATTAAATATTTTTGATTCCGCACAACAATCACATATAACTAAAATAGATAAAATTAAATCATTAGCTCCTTTTATTAAAAACAGTTTATTATATAATCCTGCAAGTGGAAAAGAAAAAGATGTTCTTATCTTTGATCATCCTAGAAAAGTTATGTTTAAAGGAGAATACCAAGACATTTATAGTTATTTCCTCCCAGAAATCCTTGATGAAATTAATAAAAGTTATGAATTAATAGAAAATCCTTATTTAAACAAACATTACACTAAACGTAACAAAAAAAGAGACAAAAATGGAAATAAATATATAAAGTATAATGATAAAATTCTTTTAAATTCTTATATTTATAAAACTAAAAAT
>JAZLLL010000226.1:0-2039 GCA_045598125.1 Methanobrevibacter sp.
TTTTGGTGTAAATATATTGATGATATTTATAAAATGGTTTTTTTGGGTTTTTTGGTGTAAAATATAGATATTTTTTAGAATTTTTAGGTTATAATATATTTTTTAGATTTTAGTGTATACTATATAAAATGGTATTAGTGATTATAATTTAATCTAAAATTATAATACTAATAACTAAATATTTTTAAAATTAAACTGCATCAGAACCTTTTTCACCAGTTCTAATTCTAATAACTTCACTAATGTCAGAGACAAATATTTTACCATCTCCAACTTCACCAGTTCTTGCACTTTCCTGAATTGTTTCTAAAATTTTTTCTAAGTCTTCTTCATGAACAATTAATTCAATACGAGTTTTAGGAATAAGATCAATACAATATTTAGAACCTCTGTAAGATTCTTTAATACCTAATTGTCTTCCACGACCTTTAACTTCAGAAACATTCATACCATCGCAACCAATTTCTATAAGTGCTTTTTTAACATTTTCAAACATTTCTTGACGAATAACAGCAATAATTCTTTTCAAATTAACACCTCTGAAAATAATTAATCTTAAGTTAAATTATAAATTAATTAGATTCTGTATCCAGATTCTTCATGTAAGTTAGTATCAAGTCCACTAACTTCAGTTTTCTCATCGACACGAATTCCAATTGTTTTATCAATAATTTTAGCAAGAAGCCAACTTATTATAAAGGCATATGCTGCTGTTGCAATAACACTTATGATTTGAATAGTTAATTGGCCGGAATTACCATATAATAATCCATTCACTCCACCAACAGAAGAGATAGCAAAAATACCTGTAGCTATAGCTCCCCATACTCCAGAAAGACCATGAACTCCGAATACATCTAATGCATCATCATATCCAAGTTTTTCTTTAATATAGTATATTGCGAAATAAGATACAAATGAAGTAATAAATCCAATAGCTAATGCTCCACTAACATCAACAAAACCTGCTGCAGGGGTAATAGCTACAAGTCCTGCAATAGCACCAGTAACAGCACCTAATACAGTAGGTTTTCCAATTCTAGCTATGTCAATGATGACCCAAGCAATCATTGCAATAGCTGCTGCAACAATTGAAACTAAAATTGCATTAGCTGCAAGACCGTCTGCTGCAAGACCAGAACCACCATTAAATCCTAACCATCCGAACCAAAGTAATCCTGCACCTAAAATTGTATATCCTAAGTTATGTGGTAATAATGAATTATCTTTTCTTTTACCAAGAACTAATGCTAAAGCTAATGCAGATACTCCAGAATTAATATGTACGACAGTACCTCCTGCAAAATCTAAAGCACCCATATTCATTAACCAACCGCCTCCCCATACCCAATGGGCAATAGGGATATATACTAGACTCATCCATATTGGAATAAATATTAACCATGCAGATGTTTTCATTCTTCCAACTACACTTCCTGAAATTAATGCAGCAGTTAATCCTGCAAAAGTTAATTGAAAAGTAATAAATAATATTGTTGGAATAGATCCACTTAAATCATTAATTCCAATACCTTTTAATAATAAATGAACTGGTTGAGAAATAAAACCACTTATACTTAAATCACCAAATGCAAATGCATATCCGTAAACAATCCAAATTATGGCACCTATTGCAAATGCAATTAGAGCTAAAAACATTGAATTTAAAACATTTTTCTTTTTTGTTAAACCACCATAGAAGAAAGCTATACCTGGAACACTCATGAAAAAAACCAATAATGTAGCGATAAGCATCCATGCAGTATCTCCTGAACTTAGTAAACTCATAATATCACCTTATTAGGGATTATCTTTCTTTTTTTACTGTATAAATAAAGTAATAATTTAAATTTTACTTTTTTTAATGAAAGATTTTTAATTAATATGGTACATGAAATTAATATTAAATATTGTGAGTTTATTTAATTTTAATTTCAGAATTTATCATATTTTTATATTGAAGTATTTTTAGTTAATATAAAAATAATTCAATATACACCATTATTACATAAAATTTATTGGAAGATATTCATCATTCC
>JAZLLL010000227.1:0-2905 GCA_045598125.1 Methanobrevibacter sp.
AATAATGAAAAATATTACAGCAATTTTAAAATAAATAAAAGTTACTTAAAAAATAACTATAAAACCACAAAATAATATACATGCTAGATACTTAAATAAAGAGTAAAATGAAAATAATTAAAAAATATTAATAGAACAAAGAAAAATTATTTAGTATAAATTAATTAGGTGATTAAAATAATTATTTTTTAATTACAATAAGATATCCTGACTTATTTACCCTATAATAAGAACTAGAAGTAGAGATTATGACTTTATGAGTAGCTTTAGATAAATATTTAGTATTAATTTGAGCTACTCCTTTACTATTTGTCTTAACTTTATAAATAAGATATTTTTTACCAGTAAAAACCTTAATTTTAAGGGTTAATCCACTTACCGCCTTATTTGTAATAGCATTTTTAATAGCTACTTTAAAATAATTATTTGTTTTATATTTATTAACTACTTTAGGAGCGCTAACAATAGTGTTTGCTTTTTTAACTATTATATAATTAGTTTTAGAACTTCCAGTAATATAATTAGAAGATTCATAAATACTTACAATAATTTTATGACTAGCTACACTAAGTGAAGAACAATAATATTTAGCTATTCCATCAGTTCCAGTAGTGATATAAACATTTTTATATTTAGATTTTGTATAAACTTTAAGTTTAAGTTTAACTCCAACTTGAGCTTTACCAGTTTTACTATTAATAAGTTTTATTTGTAAATATTTGCCACTTTTATATGTTGTAGTAAATTTTGATAAACTTATTGTAGCAGTAGATTTATAAATAATTAGTTTATTTAAAGTACTAGTTTTAATATCATATTTATTATTTACTCCACTAACTGTTAAATTATAAGTTCCCGGAGCATAAGGAATATAATAAGTAGCTATACCTTTAGAATTTGTAGTTACATTAACTGTTTTTCCATTAGAAAATTTAAGAGTTAATTTTTGACCACTAATGACTTTACTTAAACTAAGTGTAATATATTTTTCTTTATAATACTTATTAAATTGATTAATAGTTATAGTAACAGGAGTTTTATTAACAGTAATAGTCATATTTCCAGAAGTATTAGTGTAATACTCATTTCCTGTATATATTACAGAAATAATATATTTTCCAATACTATCAAATTTATAACTCCAAACTACAACACCATTTTTAACTGCAAAATCCCCTAACTTAGAACCATTTTTGTATAAAGTAATTGTTCCAGCAGATACAGGTTTACCATTAGCATTATTAATTTTAATAGAATAACTATTATTATCTAAAAGATAAACTGTCTTATTAGTTAAATTTAAAAAAACATCACTAGATATATGAAATTTCAAATCAGCAAATAAATTAGGGTAATTAGGATGAATAAATATAATTTTAGCTATTCCAGATTTTTTAACATCTGGAACAGTAAAAGAAATACCTGAATTTGAAACATTAGGAGTTATTTGAGTAGAATCTGGGAAGATAATTATAAAATTACCTTCTGAAATATTAATATTTTCACCGTCTAAATTTTTAATAGTTAAATTTAAACTTATATTATCCCCCTCATGAACAACAATATCTTCAGGATTAATACTAATTAAATCTTCAGAAGATAAAGTATAAGCTTTAAGACAAACATTAGCCCTAGAAAATCCATCAATACTTGTTAAATCATACCACTCAAGACCATCAAAACTAACAAAAGATTGATTATAACTAGCAGTAGCATTAACAAATCCATTAACAAAGTCTTCAATAGCAATTGGATATATACAATTAGGAGTTATTAATTTAATAGCAATTTTAAATATATCTCCAGTATTTAAACCAAATAACTGATTCAGTTTAATAGTATGATACCCTGAACCATAAAGACTTCCATTTTGAGTATAAACTAATTTTTCATTAATATAAATATTAGCAGAATAATTAGAATCTCCATAAGTATAAATACCAAATGCAGAGAGAATTTCTTTACCATTAGAAACGAATTGATTAGCAAAATATCCAGTATTAGATAAATAACCTGCTGCTACATAATCATTTCCAAAAGGATCATAATAATAAATATAATTATAATTATCTGTTTTTTCTACATTAGTAAATACAAAACCGGAGAATTTAGAAGTATTAGAAAATCCTGCAAAAGACGCATCATAATAAGAAACATAGAAATATCCATTATCTCCCCAATTAGAACCCCAACTATTTTTAACTATAAATGCACCATCCCCAGGAGGAGTAATTGCAAAATTACTTGCAGAATACTTATCATCCCAACCTACAATAACTACTGCATGGTCTGAATTTCTACATATTGGAGAATAAACATTCTTTTGCAGAACTCCATCCATTGCATGCATTTCAGTGAAAACAGCACCATATTTCATTATTGCATATTTAATTTGGTCATTATCTGTATAATTAAGACGTAAAGGAATATAAATTACATCTTGAACATGACAAACAGCATCGTAAATTTTAGAATATGATGAATAGTAAGAATCATCACTTTCATTTACAGCTCCAGACCAACGAAGTAAATATGCAAGGGCTAAAACATCATTTCCACCAGTATTAGTATCCCATTCACTACCATTAATTCCATTTTTACCCATAATATTTTTCATATTATTTTCAGACAAATCAAAAGATTCATTCCAATATTTTAATAAATAAGATTCTAATGCACTTATTGTTGCAAAAGCCCAACAAGTCCCATAAGGATTTTGATTTTTAGGAATAGTAATTAAATTATAATCTCTTAAATCATATCTATCAGGTAATGCCTCAGAAATAATAAAGTAACCATTCCTATATAAAAAGTTCATTATACTAGATAAACTTACAGAAACATTATTATACGTGTTATTAAAAATATTAAGATTTTCAATAAAAGAATTATAATATAAATCTAA
>JAZLLL010000228.1:0-6873 GCA_045598125.1 Methanobrevibacter sp.
AAAAAATACCAAAAAAACAAAAAAATAGAAAAAATAGATATAAAATTATTATTCAACATATAATTTTATTAATTAAAATAAATCAAAACAAAACTCTATACAATTAAAACATAAGTATTAGAGAATACTTAATTAAAAGTACACTCTAACACTAACATAATCAATACTTAATTAAAAGTATTGTACTAATTCTTCTTCCTCATGTTTAGGTTTAACTTTATCCATAGCTTGATTAAAGAAGTCTGCTGAAACTTCTTTTGCATCAAGATTATCTCTTAAAGTTAACATAGCTGCTTCACGACATACTGCTTCAATATCTGCACCCACATAACCCTCAGATTTTTTAGCAAGTTTTGAAAGTTTTACATCTTTTGCAAGAGGCATATCTTTAGTATGAACTTTAAATATTTCAAGTCTTGCTTCTTCATCAGGAGTATCTACTTTAATATGTCTATCAAATCTTCCAGGCCTCATAAGTCCTGGATCAATGATATCCGGCCTATTAGTTGCAGCAATAATAGCTACATCTTCTAATTCTTCAAGACCATCCATCTCAGTTAAAAGTTGATTTACAACTCTTTTAGTTACTCCAGAATCTCCAAATTCTCCACCTCTTGATGACGCAATTGCATCAATTTCATCAAAGAAGATTACAGTTGGAGCAGTTTGTTTAGCTTTTCTAAAGATTTCTCTTACACCTTTTTCAGACTCTCCAACCCATTTAGATAAAAGTTCAGGACCTTTAACAGATATGAAGTTAGCTTCACTTTCATTAGCAACCGCCTTTGCAAGTAAAGTCTTACCAGTACCAGGTACACCATAAAGTAATGTGCCTTTAGGAGGTCTTACTCCAAAGTTCGCAAACTTATCAGGATATTTAAGTGGCCATTCAACAGCTTCCTTAAGTTCTTGTTTAGCATCATTTAATCCACCTACATCATCCCATTTAACATCTGGAACTTGTACAAGGACTTCTCTAAGAGCAGAAGGTTGAATTTCTCTTAATGCAAGTTTAAAATCTTCTTTTGTTACAATGAGTTTTTCTAAAACTTCTTGAGGAATTTCACCCTCATATTTTAAATCAGGAATTACTCTCCTTACAACCCTCATTGCTGCTTCCTTAGCAAGAGCTTGTAAATCTGCACCTACAAAACCATGAGTAGTTTGAGAAATTTCATCTAAATCAACATCCTCAGAAAGAGGCATTCCACGAGTATGAATCTCCATAATTTCTTTACGTTCATCCTTATCTGGAACACCTATTTCAATTTCTCTATCAAACCTACCAGGTCTTCTTAAAGCTTGATCTAGAGAATCTGGTCTATTAGTTGCACCGATTACTACAACTTGACCTCTTGAGTTAAGTCCATCCATTAAAGTTAAAAGTTGTGCAACAGTTCTTCTTTCAACTTCACCTTGAGTTTCTTCACGTTTTGGTGCAATTGCATCTAATTCATCAATAAATATAATTGAAGGAGCATTTTCTTCAGCTTCTTCAAAAAATTCTCTTAAATTCTCCTCAGATCCACCAACATATTTACTCATAATCTCAGGCCCATTAATTAATATAAAATGAGCATCACTTTCATTAGCAACCGCCTTTGCAAGTAAAGTTTTACCAGTTCCTGGTGGCCCATGCATTAAAACTCCTTTTGGAGGAGCAATACCTAATTTATCAAATAATTCAGGATTTTTAAGAGGAATTTCAATCATTTCACGAACTTTTTTAACTTCTTCTTTTAATCCGCCAATATCATCATAACTAATATCTACAAGATTAGAAACACCTTCTAATTTAGATAAATCAACAGGTTCTTCTTTAACCTCAACTTTAGTATTTGGTCCAATTACCACAATTCCTCCAGGATTAGTACTTACAACAGCAAGTTTAATTTGAGTTAATGCTGGCATGTTTATATGAGAAAACATATCCCCCATAAAACCCATTGTAGGTTTTGGAGCTCCGAATCCAGTATTAATAATATCCCCTTGAACCATTACTTTATTACGAAACAAAGAATTTATATCTCCATTAATTCTTAATCTATTTTGAGTTGGTGCAAGAACAACTTTTTTAGCCTCTTTTGCAGAAGCTTTTTTAATAATTATCTCATCACCAATTGAAGCACCAGAATTTTTACGAGTAGTACCATCAATACGAATGATTCTACCAATTTCACTTTGTGAGTTTACAGCAATAGCTGCAGTAGATTTAGATCCAATAATTTCAATTAAATCTCCATCATTAAGACCTAACTCTGCCATAGACTCAGTGTCAATTCTAGCTATGTTTTTTCCTATCTCATTTTGAGCTAATGCCTCAGCAACTTTGATTTTAATTTCAGATACCATGAGTTCACCTCATTAAATTAATAATATAATAATTTCGACAGTTAACAACTATTTTAAAAATTTAAATAAATAAATTATAATTTTAATATACAAATGTAATTTTAATAAACAGTTACATAAACTAAAAGACACACATTAAAATAATTTATAGATTATTTTTTTATAAAAATAAAACTATAAATTATTTAATGACTAATTTGAGGAAAATATATTTTTTTTAAGATAAAATATCATTCTTAACACTTTTTTTTAAATAATTATCTACAAAAATCTTTTAGTAAGTTTTTGTAACTAAATAATAGTTGTACTAACTAATATATAAATGTTTTGGTTTTAATAACTTAAAGTTATTTAAACCATATCCTCTTTTTTAAAGTATAACAATGAAAATAAAACTTAAATAATGAAATAAAAAATTTAAAAATATATATTAATAAAATACTAACTTAATGGACTTTTAAAACTTCAATAAATAGAATAAAATAGAATTAAATTTTTAATTTAATAATAAAGATACAATAAAAAAAAATAATTTAATAAAAAACTTACTTAAAAAAAATAAAAAAACCTAATAAAAAATTATGCTCTATAACCACAACATTTTTTATGATCATGAGGATTATTAGGATTATGATGATCTGGAGCAGGTTTTCCACAAGTTAAAGGACCTTTTCCACGAGCAGAACCACAACAACCTCCCCTATTTTTATTATGATTTAAAATTGCATCAACATCTAATCCTTTAACCTCTTCTAAAAATTCAATATTTTCACTATGACATTTAGGACAGATGTTATGTTCCCCATTTAATGTAATCCAAGTGAAATCACAATCTTTACAAGTATATTTTAATGTTCTTTCCATAAAATTATCCTCCTACAATAAATATATGAATATATATTCATAATAATATATAAATAGATATAAAATGAAAAGTTTATTAAACAAAAAGTAAATAAGATTTTACATAAAGTAAAATAATATATACTTAAATAAAATATAGTGATAAAATGAAAAATAATCTAAAAATTTATAGAGCTATTGAAAATTTAACTCAAGAAGAATTAGCTAATAAACTAGGAGTAACAAGACAAACCATAATCGCTATTGAAAATAATAAATATAATCCATCACTTAATCTTGCTTTTAAAATAGCTAATTTTTTAAATGTTAAAATAGAAGATATTTTTATTCCTAAAAAATAAAATGAACAAATAAAGAATAAAATAAAAATAAAAGATAATGATAAGCCTTAATTTTAAATAATATAAAACAGTAATATTAAGATATGAATAATAAAGAGATAATAATTAGAACATTAATGTTAGTTATAGGAGTATCTATAATGTCTTTAGGAATTGCATTATCAATTCTTGGAGGACTTGGTACAACACCTATTGCATGTGTTCCCTATATTATCAGCTCAGCATTAACTTATTTTACAGTCGGGGAATGGACAATAATTTTTAATACTCTTCTTGTTTTTGTTCAAATTATATTACTTAAAAAAGATTTTGACTATAAACAATTATCCCAAATTCTTATAGTTATTGTCTTTGGTTATGCAACTGACTTTTGGTTATGGGTTTTATCCCCCTTTGCTCCTACAGATTACTTATTTCAATGGATAACATGTTTACTTGGATGTTTTATACTTGCATTTGGTTTATTATTTGAAGTTAAAGCAAATTTAACCGTTTTACCACCAGATGGAGTTGTATTGACTATATGTAAACTTAAAAATAGGAAATTTGGCCTAACAAAACCCTATTTTGATCTATCAATGGTAATTCTTGGAGCTACATTATCCTTCTTATTCTTTATTTACTTAGTAGGAATAAGAGAAGGAACTCTAGTTGCAGCAATTATTATTGGTTATATTAATAAAGGTTATAGTGATTTATTTGGAGATAAAATTGATAATTATCTTTATAAAATAAGTACTGCTTAAAAAATTAATAGATAATAGCTATTAAAAGAATTTAAAAGAATAATTAAAAAAAAGTAATCTTTTTAAAAATAATTAGTTAATGATTAAAATAGCTATTTAAATACCTTTTTTAAAAGAAAAACTAAAAAATAAAGATAATAATAGTTAAATATTTATTAATTATATTAAACTATTAAGAACTTGCACCATCTAAAGCATGATGACAACTACAATCATAATCTTCAGGTAAAGATTTAATTGTATTAAACAAAAGATTAATTAATTCTTCTTTTTTAATTTCCATAATCTCAAATACTTCATTCATTGTAAGTTTATCTGAAGATATTGACGTACAATAATTAGACACTATAGCTATAGAAACATAACACATTTCTTTTTCTCTTGCAAGAACTGCCTCTGGAAGTGTAGTCATACCTACAATTGTTCCACCTATAATAGAAAACATTTTAATTTCTGCAGGAGTTTCAAATCTGGGACCTTCAGTACATACATGTGTTCCACCATTTACTAATCCTCCAGTTACACAATCAGAATTTTTCAATAAAGCTTCTCTCAAACGTTCACAATAAGGTTCAGTCATATCAATATGAACAACTTCCTCATCGTAAAATGTACGTTCTCTACTAACAGTAAAGTCAAGAAAATCATTAGGAATAACAATAGATCCAGGACCAATATCTAAATCAAGAGACCCTACAGCATTTGTAGCCATGATTTGACTTACACCTATATTCTTTAATGCAGAAATATTAGCTTTAAAATTAATTTTATGTGGAGGACAGTTATGTCCTACAGAATGTCTTGGTAAAAATGCTACAGTTTTACCTGCTATTGAAAGTAATGAAACTTCAACAGAACCATATTCTGTATCAACAACTTTTATTTCAACATTATCTGCCATTTCAGTAAGTTCATAAACTCCACTACCACCAATAATTCCAATCATAATATCAACCCAATATATTATCCTTTAATAACCGCAAGTGGAGTAACTTTAGCTACTAATTTAGCTATTCCCGCATCATGAGAAATTTTAACAACAGAATCAACATTTTTATAAGCACCAGGGGCTTCTTCAGCTAAAACAGGAGCAGAATTTGCTTTAACATGAATACCTTTACTATTTAAGTCCATTTCAATTTGTTCCGCAGTAAATTGCTTTTTAGCAGCAGTTCTAGATAAAGTTCTCCCTGCACCATGAGCCGTAGAACCAAAAGTTTCTTCCATAGCAACATCAGTTCCATGTAAAATATAAGAAGCAGTACCCATAGTTCCTGGAATTAAAACAGGTTGTCCAACAGTCCTATAAGATTTAGGAACTTCTTCTCTTCCAGGACCAAAAGCACGAGTAGATCCTTTTCTATGAACAAGAACATCCATTTTAGAACCTTTAACTTCATGAGATTCAATCTTAGCAATATTATGTGCAACATCATAAATAGTAGTCATTCCCATATCTTCAGCATCTCGAGAAAAAACATTCTCAAAAGACTCCCTTACCCAATGAGATATCATTTGACGATTAGCCCATGCATAATTTGCACCTGCAGCCATAGCAGTTAAATAACCTTGGCCTTCTTTTGAATCAATAGGTGCACAAGCTAATTGCCTATCAGGCAAATTAATTTTATAATTTCTATACGCCTTATCCATCTTTCTTAAATAATCAGAACAGATTTGGTGACCACAACCTCTTGAACCACTATGAATCATGATAGTTATAGACCCTTTTTCTAGACCAAAAACCTTTGCAACTTCCTCATCATAAATTTTTTCAATTTTTTGAACTTCTAAAAAGTGATTACCTGAACCAAGTGAACCTAATTGAGGAATACCTCTTTTTTTAGCTTTATTTGAAACAATAGAAGAATCTGCTTCTTCCATCCTACCATTTTCTTCTAGAAATTTAAGATCCTCTTTCCAACCATATCCCTTTTCTACAGCCCACCAAGCACCATAATCTAAAACTTCATTAATATCATCAGGAGAAAGTTTAACCTGGCCTTTACTTCCAACACCAGAAGGAATATTTTTAAATAAAGTATCCGTAAGTTCTTTAATTTTAGGAGTAATATCATTTTCAGTTAAGTTAGTTCTAAGCATCCTAACCCCACAATTAATATCAAAACCTACTCCTCCAGGACTTATAACCCCATTATTCATATTAAAAGCACCAACCCCACCAATACTAAATCCATAACCATAATGAATATCCGGCATAGCAAGAGCTGCTTTTTGAATACCTGGCATACAAGCAACATTAGCCACTTGTTCAAGAGCAGAATCTTCAAGATTTTTCATACCCTCATCATCAAGATATAATCTTCCTGGAACCCTCATTTCTTTTTTATAACTACTGGGAAGTTCCCAAACATTTTCTCTAATTTTTTCAAGATTACATTTCATTGACATAATATCACAATAATCCTAATTTCAATAAATAAATTAATATAATATACTTTTATAATATTATAACTTATGTAAAATAATACATTTATAATTATGTATATATTAATTAAAAAAGATGAACTTTAAAAAAAAATAAAATTTTATAAAAAACTAGAAAATAT
>JAZLLL010000229.1:0-8221 GCA_045598125.1 Methanobrevibacter sp.
ATTTTGTCTAATGTATTCAATTATGTTAAATTAATTGTTGTAATTTAATATTTAAATAATGTGGTGGATATAATGAATCAAAATATTTTTAATATATATGATAGTTTGTATGGAGAAATTCGTTTTTTATGTAATTCTGAAGTTAGAATTAAGATACTAAAAAGTTTATATAAAAAACCAAAAACTATGAAAGAACTTAATGATTTAGTTTTGTTAAGTTATAGTTCTATTTCAAATAACTTGCATAAATTAGAGGAAGGGGGATTTTTAACTAAAAGTAATCGTAAATATTATTTAACAAATATTGCGGTAGTGAATTTAATAAATTGTTTAGATTTTGATAATTCAATCAGTGTAACTTATTTATTGTCCGATTTTTTAAAAACTCATGATATTAGTCCTTTATGTGATGACTCTTTAAGAAATTTTGCTGCATTAAATGAGTCTCGTCTTGTTGAATCAGTTCCTATAGATATATAAACCTCATAATGAATTTAAATTATTAGTTCAATCTTCAAATAATTTAAAAGCAATATTTCCATTTTTACATCCAGATTATCCTAAAATAATAAAAAAGTTATTGATTAAAGGTGTTTTTGTTGATTTATTAATTAATAAAGATATTCTTCAAATTTTTATCGAAGAATTAGATACTAAATTTATAAAAGAATATGTTGAAAAAGGACAGCTATCTATTAAATATTTAATTAAGAACACGAAAATATCTTTGGCTGTGGCTAATAATTTTATCTCAGTCGGTTTGTTTAAAAAAGATGGAAGTTTTGATCAAAATAGGTTAATTATTTCTGAGGAGAAAAATGCTATTTTATGGGGCAATTTATTATTTGAAAAACATAATAAAGAGTCTTTATTTTTAAAAATTGATTAATATTATTTAATGTGTTATTTGAACTTATAACTGGAGGATTTTTATGTTTAATCATAATGATGAATTTGAAGAATTACGTTTCGTACTTAATTCAAAAATGAGGTCAAAATTAATAATGACTTTACTTTATAGTGGTAAAAATTTAGAAGATTTAAGATTAATATTTAACAAACCATCATCAACAATTTTACATACATTACATGAGTTGATTTTATTAGATTTAGTTAATAAGGTTGGAAAATCTTATAAATTAAGTTCAAGAGGATATATTTTTGCTTTAGTTATGCATAAATTTATTATGAATCTCTATTTTATCCATAATAGTCAAGAATTTTTAGATAATCACTCTTTAAATTCAATTCCTGTAAATCTATTAAAAGATTTATATTTGCTCACTGAGGGAGAATATGTATTGTCCAATGAAAAAGAGTTATCAAAGCCATTGAATGAATATTTGGGGATTATATCTGATGCTAATGAATTAAATATTATTCTACCTATTTTTTCACAAATTCATTTAGATGGAATTATGGAAAGCATTGAGGGAGAAAATAATAAAAAACTTACTTTGCTAACTACTCCTTCTATTTTTAAATCTCTTAAAAAAGGGGGGTATATGACTAAATTGTTAAAACTTTCAAAGTCAAAAGATGTTTCTGTATGGAAGTATGAAGGAGATTTAGATGTATTTTTAACATTTGGTAAAAAATTTTCAGTAATTAGTTTGTTTTTTGAAGATAATCATTTTGATGACTCTGTACTTTTTGTTGATAAAACTAAAAATAGTGTTAAATGGTCAAAAAATATTTTAAATCAGTATATAGAAAAGTCACTTAAAGTTTTATGATTAATGTGTTATAATTAAGATGATTTAAAAAATTAATTAAAATATTAATTAATTATGGGGTGGGAAAATATGATTAAAAAATTTAAAGGTTGAATTAAAAAGATTTATCTTATTAATATATTAAAATTTAAAAAATTGGATATTGGAGTTATAGTTTTGCTCCAATAATTTTTTCTAAATTATTAATGTTTACTCTTTCTTGTTTTTCTGTATCTCTATCTCTTAAAGTTACAGTATTATCTTCTTTTGTATCAAAATCTACAGTAATTGCTATTGGAATTCCTATTTCGTCAGCACGAGCATATCTTTTTCCGATAGTTCCAGATACATCGAAATCTACAGTGAACCCTTTTTCACGTAATGTTTTTGTAATATTTTTTGCTATATCTCCAAGACCTTCTTTATTCATTAAAGGAAGTACAGTTACTTGAATTGGAGCTATTTCACTTTTAAATTTGAAATATTCTTTATCTTCTTCATTCTCGCTTTCATGGAAAGAATGGAGCAAAGTACAATATAAAATACGATCAATACCGAAGGAAGGTTCAATTACATGAGGAGTTATATGCTCTCCTTTAATTTCTTCCTCAACTTCTTCAAATATTAAATGTTCTTTTAATAGTTTAAAAGTATTGTCTAATTCTAAATTAAATTTTCCTTTTTTGTTAATTGATTCTTTAATGATATTTGTTTCTTCTTCACTTAAGTTTTCAATATATGTTTTTATTTTTGGAGAATCTCCTTTAAATGCAGGGCCGAATAATCTTAAATTTGGTTTAATCACTGTTTTTTTAATAAATTTTGGTTCATCGAACTCTTTATATATTCTTAATTCATCATTACTAAACTTAGTATGTGCATTTAAATCATAATCTCCTCTATCTGCAATTCCAATGATTTCAACCCAACCGTATTGATCAGTATAACATTCAACATCCCAACAATCCAAAGCATAGTGTGCCATTTCTCCAGGTAAATGTTGTCTGAATCTTAAAACTTCATCAGGAATGCCTAATTCTTTTAAGAATTTTCTTGCAAGATATAATTGATATATTAAAGTTTCAGAAGAAACAACTCCTTCTTCTAATGCTTCTTTAGCAGTAATTTCTAAAACATCTTTATTATTAAGTTGAACATCTTGTGAAGATAAGTATAATTTTTCATTTAAAATATCTTTGAATTTGGGATGGGTTTTGTTTTCCGGGTCTAAAAATATTTCTGCTTCTGCTTGGGTGAATTCTCTAAGACGAATAACTCCTTGTCTTGGAGAAATTTCATTTCTATAAGCTTTACCTAATTGAACTGCTCCAAAAGGAAGTTTATTTTTGAAAAATCTGGATAAACGTTTAAATAATATGAATATTCCTTGAGCAGTTTCAGGTCTCATATAACCTACTTTATCTCCTTTTGCACCAATTTGGGTTTTAAACATTAGATTATAATTCCAAATATTCGCTAGGCTTCCACCACATTCTGGACATTTTATGTTATTTTCTAATACTATTTTATCCATTTCTTCATTTTCTAAACTTTCTACATCTAGCCCAATTGCTTCTTCGATGATGTGGTCTGCTCTAAATACTTCACCACAATCATTACATTTAGTCATAGGGTCTGTGAAATTATCAACATGTCCAGATGCTTTTAACACTTCTTTAGGCATTACAGTAGGACCTTCTATTTCATAAAATCCTTCTCCTGCAATATATTGTTTTCTCCATTTTTGCATAATGTTATTTTTTAAACTTGCACCTAATGGTCCATAGTCAGTGAATCCAGAAACTCCAGAGTAAATTTCAAAAGATGGCCATAAAAATCCTCTTTTAGTAGCTATGTTTGTCATTTTTTTATGATTCATATAATTATCTCCATAATATTGCATATTGTTTTAATTATTTTTCTATTTAATATAAATTATAGCTATATTAATAGCTATTTTTAATATTTTTATCATCGATTTAATTAGCTATTGGTTTTATTAATTTATTTAATATTTTTTAATTAGTTTATAATAATTCACTTAACTTTATTTTTAAAGATACTTTTATTTTTTTAATTCATAGTCTAATTTAATCCTACTACTTTCAGGACTTTTTTGACCCATGTATTTACTATTTCTATCTGGATGTCCGTAAGGTTTTTTTGCAGGAGTAGTCATAGTTTCAAATACAAGTTGACATACTCTTTGACCCGGATATAATGCAACAGGCATTGCACCAATATTTGAAATTTCAAGAGTAATTCTTCCTTCAAAACCAGGATCAATATAACCTGCTGTAACATGCATTGTCACACCAAGTCTTCCCATTGATGATCTTCCTTCTACTCTAGCTACCAAATCATCAGGAACTTTAACATATTCGTATGTAGTAGCTAATGCAAATTCATTAGGGTGGATAATAAAAGCTTCTCCTTTTGGGACAGTTGTTGATTCCATATAAGATTCAAGATTTTCCTGATCTTTAGGATCAATATAAGGTTTTCTTATAACTTTGAATACTTTAAATTCATCACCTAATCTCATATCTATAGAAGATGGTTGAATTTGTTCTTCATCTTCCAAAGGGTCGATTACTATTCTTTTATCTTTAATATATTTCTTTAAATCAGTATCACTTAAAATAGCCATTTAAATCAACTCATAATTTTATAAATTTTTTATAATTAATATTTATACTAATAGTTAAAAATTAGATTTATAAATCATTAATCAATAATATATTTCTTATTAATTATTTAAATATATAATTATTAAAAAAAAGAATGAAAGTAATTATGGAAAGTAAAGTAATTTATTAAGCTTTATATTATTTGAATGTCATTTAAATAACAAAGTTTATATTTAATATTTATCAAAAAAGGTTTTATATATTTTAATTTTAAATTATATTAATTTTTATTTAATTCATAAAAAGTATTTGTTCTACTTTTTATGATTTTTAATTCTTATTTAATTAAATCCCTTTATTAATTAAATAGTCTTATTTAGATTAATTTTTGTAATCAACTAAATTTTCAATTCTATTTAAAATTAAATCTATAGATTTTTTAGTATAGTTTATGGAAATTGCATCTTGTTTACAGATATTTGTACATTTTCCACAACCTCTACATTTATCAGTATTTATCTCAATTTTTTTAGTTTTTTCATTAAATTTAATAGCTTTTACAAAACAATAATCTAGGCATTTTTTGCATCCAGTGCATTTTTCTTGTTCTGTTTTTATAGACACTCCTTCTAATTTTTCTATTTTATCTGAAATATTCTTATTTAAATGAGGAATTACTTTCCATAAACAACAACAAGGGCAACAGTGACATATAGTTAATAACTCTTCTTTAGGTCCTACATTCATCCAAACACTATCTATTTTGTTTCTACCAATTAAATGACTTAAATTAGATGCATCTGCTTTATTTATATGTTTTATAGCTTCTTCGGAATTAACTTCTTTACATAAATGTCGTGGGATTTTCTTAGTAGCTGGTCCTATAAATATACAACCGATATCATGAGGATAATCTTTACAATCATTTGAAGTTCTACATAAACAAGTGTTCATAATTACTATATTTTTCGCATGTTTTACTACTTCTTTTAAGATATCTGTAGGTAAAAAAATTGATTTTTCGTCATTAATAGTTTTATTTATAGAAATATTTTCAGTAGTTTGTATATTTTTAGTTTTCTTATCTTTATTTAAGTTTATTGTATTTGGGATAATAATAATTTCATCATCTTCAAAAAGGAGTTTATCTATGAGTTTATGGGCTATTTTAGATTTTTTACTTAATTCTGCTAAAAAAAATCTAATGTTAAATGTATATTTTACAAAGAATATGCTTAAATCTGTAAATCTTGGTTTTTTCATATAAGTTAACTCCTATGTTAAAATTTATGGTTTATGATGATGATTTTATATTCTTTTTATGATTATTAGTTAAATATTATTATTTTTTAATTAATGTTTTATAGTTTTTATATCTTATTTTTTTAAATTCTTATTTAAACGCCTTAAAATCCCTTTTAATGTATGTGCTTCACGTCCTGTTATGAATGCTCTATTTATTATATTTTTAAAAGTTTTTAGTCCATTTTTCTTTTTGTGTTCTGGTATGGATAAACTTTCAATCAATTCTTTCATGTCCTTAATAAGATATTCTTTTTCAAGTTTTGTACTTTCTTCTAATCCTTCAACTGGAAAATCGTTTCTATGCTTAAATATTTCATATAAAATAATTGCAGCTGCATGGGATATGTTCATAATAGGATAACTAGAATCTGTAGGTATGCTTACGATTAAATCACAAATACCGATTTCATTATTTGTAAGTCCATTTCCCTCTCTTCCAAGTAAAATAGCTATTTTATCATTAGGATTCATAGATTTAGCCAAATCTTCAGGAGTTAATGGAATTCTGGATAAGTTATAACTGCCTCCAGGAGCTCCTGTTGACCCTATTATGAAATCTATTTTCTCATTTTCAATAAATTCATTAATTGTATTGTAAATCTTAGCATTTTCTACTGTATCTTTTGCATGCATGGCTTGGTAGTATGCAGAATCTTCAAGTTCACATGGATTAATAAGGACTAAATTTTTAAGTCCAAAATTTCCCATAGTTCTTGCTAAAAATCCAACATTTCCTGAGGATTCACATTCTACAAACACAACATAAATATTTTTTTGAAGTCTTAAGGTGTTTTCATCAATATTCATATCTTTAAGTTGAGATTTTCCTCGGTTAGTTGAATTTTTCTTTTTATCCTTCATTATTTTACCTTTATATGTATTATTAAATATATTAATTCTTATTCATAAGTTCTAATTTATTATTTATAACTTAAAATTCTATTCATAATAATATTTTAACTTTTGTAAGCTCTTTTAAGCAATTGGATTAAGTTTAAAACTTCAATATCTTCTCTTTCAATTTCTTCAAGCCCTTCTTTTAAATTTGTTTGGCAGAAAGGACAGATTGTAGTTACAATATCTGCACCTGTTTTTTCAATTAGTTTAGATTTTTCTTTAGCGAGTTTTAAAGCAATATCTTTTCTTCCAGATTTAACTCCTCCACCTGCACCACAGCATTGGCAAGAATTAGAAACCTCTTCAAACTCTACTCCAGGTATCATATTAATTATTTCTCTAGGTTCTTCTGTAATTTTTTGGCCTTTGGATAAATGACATGGGTCATGCCATGTTACTTTTGTATTTAATTCTTTCATTTCACTAGGGTCTAGTTTATCTAATAAAAATTCACTTATATCTTGAACATTGAGACTTGAACCAAATTCAGGATGGTTATTTTTTAATGTAGCTCCACAACCTGCACATATTGTTATGATTTTATCATAATCTTTAAAAACTTCTTTATTTTTATCTACTAGATTTTGAACTATATCTATCTGTCCAGTCCTAAGAAGAGGAGAACCACAACATACTTGTTCTTGAGGTATATCAATTTCAATATTGTTTGCTTTTAACACATCTAGTAAGTCATGACCTACTTCTTGGACTCTATAATCAAGCATACATCCAGTGAACAATGCTACTTTTTCTTTTTTATTAGTTTCATCATTTAATGTTTTGTTTCCTATTCGAGATATTTCTTCTAAAAAGCTTTCATTTTCTTTTTTAACAGATCTTCCAGTAGCTACTATGTTTTCTTTAAATACTTTATGTGGATTAAGAGGACCTAACTCTTTTGAATATGCGACTGCTCTAAGTTTTTCGATTGCATCTCCAAAACTATTAATATTTTTAGGACATACTGAACCACAACTTCCACAACTTGTACAATCGTATAATCCATTATCTAAAGCATCTAAAATTCTTTTTGCTTCATCTCTTGGATCAAAATCAAATTTAGCAATATATCTCATATAAAAAGGCCCTAAAAAGTCTTCTTTAAAATGCTTTACGACAGGACATGTTGATAAGCAGCTATAACATTCAATACAACTTCTAACCTTTTTAGTATCTTTAATATCTTCATTTTTTAATTTTTGATGTGAGTTTTCTCTATTACATTTTAATTCTAATTGTAGTTGTTTAACTTTTTTATCAACTTCACTTCTATCTACAATTAAGTCTTTTATAACTGGAAAATCTAATGGTTCTATTAATATATTATCTTTAATGTCTGTTTTACAAGCAAGGATTCCATTTCCATTTACTTTTACTCCACATGAACCACATTGTCCTGCTTTACAAGAACTTCTAAAACTAATATTTGCATTATATTTTTCATTAATTGACTCTAATGCATCTAAAACTTTCATTCCATTTTTTTCTTCAATTTCATAAGTTTCAATATGAGATTCATCATCTTTCTCTTTATTAAACCTTTTCACATGAATAGTTATCATATTAATCCCTTTTTTAATTTTGAATCTTATTGTTTTTTTTAATAAAATTTGAAATTATTGTAGTTATATGTTAGTTTTTATTGTCTTAGATTATATAAAATAAGTTTATATT
>JAZLLL010000230.1:0-4736 GCA_045598125.1 Methanobrevibacter sp.
CTTAACTTTAAATTACCATTTTTATTAAATATTAATTACCATTTCTATTAAATTGTAATTACCATTTTTATAAACTTTAAATTACCATATTTATGAAATACTAAATTACCATTTTTATTAAATATTTAATTGACATTTACAACAAACATATCAACAAGCATTTTTATAAAACATTTCTATCATCATTATTTTAAATTACAATTAATTAACTGTTTTTGAAATTATCATAACAATATCAACTATTTCTAATGGTATGTTCCCTTGTACTAATATATTTTGGTTGTTTCAACCCTACCTTGAGACACCAAAAGGTAATAATGCTCGATATGTTTGTGTGTACATAGGGTATTTGAATTTACAACCCTAGGTTGAAAACGTAAAAAGTCTTTTTGATTTTTGCAATAAAAAAAGGGCTATTTCTGGTAAAATACTTAAAAATAGCCTAAAATTCATTAAAAATACTATTATTTTATGGTTTTTCGCGAAAGACAAACAACAGTTTCAACGTGGGTTGAAGACACAAAAAGTCTCGATTTAAGGCTTTTTACGAGGTCGCAAACATAAAAAGTCTCGATTTCTAATATTATTCGTGTAAATTTTGCGTACAGTTGTGTACGCCTAAAACTCAATTAGTAATTTTTCTAAAATATAAAATCCAAGTACTTACTTTCTCATTCTTATCAATTGGAAGTACATCTCCTTCCATTTTACCAATATGCTCACTTTCAAGTTCTTCATTAATTAATATTAGTGACTTTGATTTCATAAAATCAATAAAATAGTCTTTTGTTTGAGTAATTTTATTAGTTTGTTTTAAGTATTTTTCAGAACTAGAACCATTTTCAAAAAACCATTCGATTAAAACTAGATAACCATTTTCTTTTATTGTCCTTGATACTTCATCAATCAAACTCTGATATTCATCCACATTATTCAATAAATTACCACAATAAACATCTATTGTCTTATCATTAAAAGGTAATTCTTTATTAAGATCAAGTTCACATACTACAACATTTTTTCTTTTTAAATTTGCAGTCGAATGAGCATTTACCATCGTTTTACTTCCATCTGTAATAACAAATATACTATTCTTTTCTATAACGTCTAAAACTGGTCCAAAATAGCCACTTGGACCGCTTGCCAAATCAACTATAATTCCATTACAATTTTCTATGAACTTATAAAAGTTTTGCATTGGTAAATTATTCTTATATTTTATTCTATTAAATGAATACATTCTTCCAATTGAATATTTATTTTTAGAATATAGTAAATCCATTTGCTTAGACCAATATGGCCTACTATCATCATTAATAAAGGAAATAACATTTTTGTTAATATGATAATCATTTGAATTTATAATTTCTGTAATTTTCTCTATGCTCATAATTGTTTTTACCTTTCCAATATCCTGTTTTTCAGTCCCTATTCTAACAATATATCCATTCGAAGCAATTTTATCTAGGCATCTTTGCTCAGTACGTTTATATCATATACCAACTTTTTTTTAACTATTATTAACTTCATATTAGCTTTTTAAATATTTCAATATGTTTCCACACACTATAGTCTTTTTTGGTATATTTAATATTGACTTATAACATTTCATTTAAAATATTTTATTGTAATACTTAATCTTCTATTAATTCACCATGTACTTTAACTCTAAATTCATCAGGACAATAGGCATCAAATGATTTAGATTTTATATCTTTATTATCTAATGAACCGCCATTTAGTAATGTATAAACATATGGATATATAAAGTTTCATAATTCATGGCATATAGGAGGGCATAAGTCTTCTACAATAAATTCATCTCCTTTTTTTAAATATCCGCATCTACAATTACTTTCTATTATTGTTAATTTAACTTTATTCATATTATTCACCACTATAATTTATTATTAATCAATGTTTTAATTTTAATATCTGTTAATGAATAAAAATACTAATTTATATTACTTAACCAAGTAAAATAATTTCATCTAGTTCTTTATTATAATCAACTTTTACTAATTTATTATTGTAATTATAACTTAATATATTATTTTAAAGTAATTTAAATTAGTGTGATTTTTCCATTTCATCAATTATTTCTAGTAATTCCGTTTTAAATGATTCTTTTGCTTTTGGAGGTAAATCATAATTATCTAAATCATTTAAAAACGTGTATGGATTAAGTTTTCCATTCAAAAAGTCTTTTCTCATATTTGGGACAATTGTTAATGACACCTCATTCATGTCAATAGGACCTAATTTTTTTCTCATTTCATTTGGTGTAAATCCGTTATTACATGGTGTTCTTAAATCATTTGAAACATTTTGCATAACACCCAAAAACTTTTCTAATACTTTTTGATTAGGAAATTCTATATGAAGTAGCTCAAGTAAGCCCGAAATTATATTAATTTTGTTATCTATTTCCTTTTTTATTGAGCATATTATAAAATCTGCAATAAAAGAAATCACATTGTCATCATCATCTAAATGTCTTCTTAAAAATTGAAATAAATTTTTAAATCCTTCTTGATCTTTTTCATCTTTGAAATCAAAGTTTGAATACTCAAGAAGATATTCGTATGTTTTAGGATAATATCTTGGTTTATCTTCTTTCATATAATAGAGCTTTTCAAATTCTTCAGGTGAGTAACATAAATCAACAATTATATAATTAGATGGACTTATTTCTTGTACAGAATAATCTCTTGTATTTTTTGTACTTCTATCTTGAAGATCCTTCAAAATTTGCTCTTTTTTATAAGGGATGCCATAATGATCTAATATTTCAAAAAGATTATCTGAAAGTACAAATCCATAAAGATTTATACAACTTAAATATAATTTTCTTAAATCACTTTGTTTCATATTGTTTTTTCTCCAAATATTTAAAGCTTTAATAAATATTTTTTAATTTTCTAGTAAAATACTTAAATAATCTAAAATTCATTAAAATTTGCCTCATTTTGTGGTCTATCGTGAAAGACAAACTACAGTTTCAACGTGGGTTAAGACACCAAAAGGTACAAAATTTCTATCTTTTTCATCATTATTATACTATTATCATTTTCTCTCGAGATAAATTACAAAAGAAACTAGTTTCTTTTTCAACATGAGTATGGACAAACCCCAGTCTTATAAATACCAATAAATGACTGTTTTAGTTTTTAAGTGATGTAATTGATACTACATATACGCCATCAGATCGTTGATAAACGGCATTAGTTAATCCACAAATAATACATTTTATTTTTGGAGGTTTGCCACCATTTTTTTCAATATCATTCGATACTTTAATCAAATTTTGAGCAGCTTCCTCTATTTTATTTGCTCCGAGTTTAATTTCAAATGCACACCATTCACCATCTTCAAGTTCTATAACGGCATCAATTTCATTGTTTTTATAGTCTTGGTAATGATATAACTTTCCACCGAAAGATTGAGCATAAACACCTAAATCTCTCTCAACTAATGCTTCAAACATAAAACCAAATGTTTCCATATCATTCATTAGTTTTTCTTGATTAAGTCCTAAAATAGCACACGCCATAGCAGGATCTGCAAAATGACGTTTTTCACTTTGTTTTACCCTTAATGAAGAACGAATATTTGGAGAAAAAGGAACTTGATTATTGAAAATAAATAATCTATTTAATGATTCAAGATATTTATCAATTGTATTTCTGCTCATTGATTCATCATCAATTTCTTTTATGTCATTAAAAAGTTTTAAATCAGATGCAGTTGTCGATTCATTTCTAGCAAGTGACCTTAATAACAAATTAACCTTATGCTCATTATATTCTACTCCATCATCAAGTTTGTTTAAATCTTCTTTTGCTACACCTTCCATATAAGAACGTGGCATAATGTGTGCATCTTTTTCATTAACTGTTATATTTTCTGGCCATCCACCTCTAACTATCAAATATGCAAGATGATTTAGTTTAACTTCATCAACCATTTGCATTTTTAAATTACCATTGCACAAATCATAAAGTGATATTTGGCCACTCGAATCGCCAGATTCATATAAAGACATAGTATTCATTTTTAAGCATACAATTCTTCCAGTTCCACTATGCATTATTCCTTTAGTCTTTGGCGTTGATGATCCTGTTAAAATGATTTGACCTTTTTTATGTCTTTTGTCTACTTCAGCTCTAACTGCATCCCAAATTGGTGGCACTTCTTGCCATTCATCAATCATTCTTGGAGTTGGACCTTCAAGTATAAATGATGGATTTAATTCGGCAAGCTGCCTATTAGAAAAATTATTTTTAGGATTTCCAACTAAAAATTCACTATTTGAATGATAAGAAGATGCCCAAGTTTTTCCACACCACTTAGGTCCTTCAATACAAATTGCGCTGCATACTCCTAGATATCTTTCTATTGTTTCATCTATAACACGTTTTCTGTATTCTTTTTTATTAACAGTTTGGCTCATAATTTATCACCTCATTTTCAAATACATTATACAATATTGAGCAATATTTGTCAAATATAGTGAGCAATATTCTTATATTTTAATGAACATTTTTATGAACTTTCGTATAAGCATTTCCATAATTTAAAATTCTTTGAATTTATACCTAAAATCCGCTATTAAATTATACACGTATAAATAAAAGAAAAATGCATCCTAATTTAGGGTGCATTCTTTTACGTTTGGTTCTTTTATTTCTAATAGTTTAAATATTTTTCTTTGTTCACTTGAAACTTCACTAAGT
>JAZLLL010000231.1:0-4373 GCA_045598125.1 Methanobrevibacter sp.
AGAAAGTATAAAAATAGTAAAATAATAATAGATAACAGTTAAAAATAGATAAAACAAAATAAAAAAAAACTAAAAGGAATTAATTTTAATATTTCCTTTATGTAAATCAGTTCCTACTAAAACTTTTTTAATGCCTAAAGAATCCAAATCTTCAAGTTCTTCTTTAGTTATTCCACCACCAAGAATGATTTTATCTTTAAAATCAGAAAATTCATTTAAAAGCCATTTATTATATCCTTTACCAGTTCCAACTGACGAGATATCTAATAAAATAATTTCATTAGGATTAATTCTTGCTAAAACTTCTTTAAATTCTTTAAGATTAATATTCATATATTTTGTATATAACTCATTATTTTTAATATCTACACTAACTATAATACGGTCTTTAGGATACTTTTCAAATATTTTTTCTAACTCTTCAACAGATTCTAAAGTTTCGCTAGCTACTATAATTTTATAAGCAAAATCAAGCAAAAACTCAAAAGTTTTAAGATTATCGACTCCTACATCTAAAATTACTGGTAAAATTGTATTAATATCTTTTATTTGAAATATATTATGTTTACCATTCCTTTCTATAAAATCTAAATCTGCAATATACAATTCTTTTGCATTAGCTAATTTAAGAGATTTAGCTATTTCTAAAGGATTTGATGATGAAGCATAAATAGTTTGAAGAGGAGTATAAGTTTTTCTATTACCTGATTTACCAGATACTGCAACAGAATTCATTAAATCTAAAACTGGAATAATTTCTAACATAAAATCACAAATACATTTAATTGAAAATAAATAAATTATTAATAATTAAAAATAATAAACTTTTGAAATTAATATATAATCATTAAATAGATTATAAAAATCCATAAATTAAACAACAAAATTTTAAAACTGTAATTCACCATAATAGTAAAAAAAATCTTAAAAATTATTTTTCAATTTTTACAAAGATTTCACTAGCTAATTCTTTATCAACTGCAAGTTGAGTATTTCCTAATTGGAATACATAATTTGGAAACTTTTGAATTAAAATTATTTTAGAACCTGGAATAAGACCTAAATTCATAATCTTTTGAAGTTTTTTACCATCATCTGTTTTAATATGTGAAACTTCACCTGAAAATCCATTTTCACAATTAATTAAGGGAATAGAATTTTCTCTATCAAAAACATCACAACAATTTCCTTCAGGAATTGGATTATTATGAGGACAATTTTCTGGATGTCCTAGAATTCTACATATATTATCTTCTACTTCATCAGACATAACATGTTCAATTTGATCAGCTAACTCTTCCATTTCATCCATATTTGCTAAAAATAAATCTGCAACAACTTTTTCAGCAATTCTATGTTTCCTAACTAATGACCTACCTAAATGTTCCCCAACATTTGATAGGTTAATAACCCCATCATTAACATTAACATAACCTTTTTTAAAAAGTGTAGCAATATATTCATTATCTAAATCTTTTTCCTTTAAAACTTCTTTATTTTCAAATTCTTTTACCCACATATGACGTAGATAATCCTCAGTATCCTTTTGATCCACCATATATAACAACCCTTATTTAAGTAATTTATTTTTAATCCATTTAAAACTATCTTCAATAATCAAATATGATTTAGATTCAGGTAATATTTCATATCCACAATTTGGACATTTAATAGTTTTACAATTAATCGGACAAGCTCCACAACTTATACCTTCACATTTTTTAAATTTAAATCCACATAACTCACATTTTATCCATAATTCTTTAGGATTTTGAATATCTTCATCTTGAATCTTAAAACTATCCATATTATCACATAACTACAATTTAACTCGATAAATTCTACATCAAAAATTTAAATTTAATATAAAACTTAAAATACAATGCCCAATCCACATAACAATAAATTAACAATAAAACCCATAGTAAATGCTAGGGTAATACTAATAACTCCAATTAAAAAGGCTAATTTTAATCCTCTTTCTTTAATCATAATCATAAATTGAGCTACACATGGTAAGAACAAGGTTAATGTAATAGCTGCAACTAATAACTGAACTCCAGTTAAAGTATTTTGAATATCCATCAATCCTGCAGCACCAAAGTCTCTTCTAAAGAATCCAAGAACAAAAGATGAACTTGTAGAATCTGGAAGACCAATTGCATTTACAAAAGGACTTACACAAGATATAATCAATTGGAAAATTCCAACCAAATCCAAAGCCCAAATTATTACACTAATAAGAATAAAAATTGGAATAAGTTCTTTAATATACATTACAAGACGAGTCCATGTTTTTTTAGCTACATGAGAAAATTTAGGCAGTCTAAGTGGAGGGAGTTCCATAAAAAAACTTGGTTGTGGTCCTGGAACGTAACGTTTAGCAAGATAACCAATAACAATAAAATTAAGAAGAATAACTCCCAACCAGATCCAAATAGAAACTGGATGAGCAGAGAGTAATGCCATAATTACACCAAGTTGTGCAGAACATGGAATTGTAAGAGCCATAAGAACAGTAGCAATATTACGTTCTCTTTTAGTTTCTAAAGTTCTTGTAACCATTGTAGCCATACTTCCACATCCAACAGCTAATACAAAAGGAATCACAGAACGACCACTCAATCCAATTTTTTTAAATCCATTATCTACAAGAAGTGCTAGTCTTGGTAAATATCCACTATCTTCAAGTATAGAAAATACAATAAAGAAAAGAGAGACAATAGGCAATATAATACCAAATCCATAAGTAATACCCAAAGTTACAATACCATACTCACCTACAATAAGATTTTGAATAGGTATCCATGGAATATAGTGAACAACTAAAGAAGATATTTCTGGGTTAATATATTGACCAAATATAACATTTTCAATTAAATCAACAAGAATACCTGCTCCTAAAACACCTACAAATAAATAAAGTCCAAAAAATAAAACTAAAACTAAAATAATTAAACCATAAACTGGATGAATCATTATTCTGCTTAATTTTTCTTTTCTATCATTAGATATTTCTGCTTTAGCAACTAAATCAATAGTTGTATACTTCTTTTTAAAAAACTGAGCATAATCAGATAATCTCAATTTTGTTAAATATTTAATTGAATCAGTAAATTTAGATTTCTCTTTAGATAAAACATTATTAATATCATCAAAATCAGATTCTTTTTCTTTAACTAATTTATAAACATCATTATCTTCTTCAAGAAGTAAAATAGATATAGCTCTTTTAGAAATAGGATAATCTGATTTAAGAGTATTTTGTACTTTAGAAATAGCTATTTCAAGTTTATCACCATAATAAACTTTCATAGAAGTCCTATTTTTTGATTGAATTTTATCTTTCTTCTCAAAATAATTTACAATTGTATCTTTAATATCTTTTAAACCCCTATTTTCAGTAGCTGCAGATAAAACAACAGGAATTCCCAAAATTTCTTCTAATCCCTCCTTATCAATATCGGCACCAATCTTTTCTAATTCATCCATCATATTCAATACTAGAACAACATCACAACCTGCATCAATAAGCTGTAAAGTAAGACCAATAGATTTTTCTATATTTTTAGCATCAATAACGTGAACCACTCTATCAAAGGATTTATCAAATACAAGAAGTTTAGTTATTCTTTCCTCTTCAGTAATAGTGTTTAAATCATAAAGTCCTGGAGGATCAGATAAATGAACCATATTATTATCATAAGTAAAAGTACCTTCATCAATATCTACAGTTGTTCCGGGATAATTAGAAACCATTGCAGTCATACCAGTTAATTTATTAAAAGTAAGACTTTTCCCTACATTTGGACTTCCAATTAAAAGAACTTTAATAATATCTGAGTTTTTTTCTAAATTTTTTTGACTAATTAAAAAGCCTCCAATAATTATAAAATATTATTATAAAAACATTTTATAAATTTTTATAAAATATTTAAAAAAATAAATTTAGTAATTTCAAATTTGAATTATTATTTAATCATGAAAATAATCATTAATTATATTTAAGTTAAATTTAAGATAAAACATAAAAAGTTAGGTATGCCTAAATTTAAGACAATAAGATATTGAACTTACAAATATATAAATATTTCTATAAGACTAATATTATATTGAAAATATAAAATAAATTAAAAAAAATAGAAAATAGGCGATAAAATGACAAAAGAAGATAATGCAATAGATGCAATGATACAAGGACAAGTAAATAGTAGAGGATGTACCTGTATGACAGGAGTATTAAAACCTGCAAAAAGTACTCTAAAAAAAATAAAATGCAAAGATTGTGGCAAAATATTTAAAACAAATATAGATACCGAATATTTTAGCAAATGTAGAAAAAAACATTAAAAATAAAAAAATGTAAAAAAAAT
>JAZLLL010000232.1:0-2954 GCA_045598125.1 Methanobrevibacter sp.
CAAATCATAATTTATTTAACTATAATATAAAAATTTTAAAAAAAATCCCAACACAGAAAAAAATGATTTTTATAAATAATAAAAAAGTGAAAAAATAATATTAAAATTTATAAAAAAAGAAAAAATAAAAATAGCTAAAAACTTATTTATGAGTAGAAATTAATTTTCTAGCTGCTTTTAAGTCATTACTGTAAATATGTCCTGAAGTAGAATGATAATGAACTCCACCAAAGTTTATCTGTCCATTAATTAATTCTTTATTTATTTCTTCAGTTAATTTAATTCCAATATAAGTTATAAAGAACATATTTGAGTAAAATGCTCCAAAAATATCATTAGAACGGAAAAAACAATGAATAGTTAATTCACCATCTCTAACAAAAGCTTGTAAAATTTGAAGACAAGGAATATCTTCTCTTTCACAATCTAATTCTGGATCATAAGTAATAGCTACAGCCCTATTACTTCCAATAGAATTTAAAATTCTATCTTTCATAACATTAAATTGATTTACATTAAAATGAGCTAAAATACGGTTTGGATAAGTATAAACAAACCCTTGATCATCACTGTTTTCAAAAGATTTTACATATTCATAAAGAGCATCACTTTTAATTGGATTTCCTTCCATATTGAATTTCCCATCTTTAATCTCATCTAACATTTGTTTAGTAGTCATGTGCTGATATTTAGCTCTAAACTTTAAATTTAAAGGATCATCAATAAGATAATAATTACCCAAACTCTCTTTTAAATGATGATTACTATCTTTATAAGTTTCTTTACCCTCTTTTAAAATTTTATTAACAAAATCTAAATAACATTGATTAATACTTAACATAATAATAAACCCCTAATAAATATAATCATTTAATATTTTTATTTTTAATAATATTTATTTTATTTGAATAAAAATTAAAAATATAAAATTAATTTAAAAAAAAATAGCACTAATAAAAATTAAAAATGTAAACTAATCTAAAAGTATAAAATTAACTATATTTTTTAGCAAACTCACACATTAATTTAAGTTTAGCTTCTGCAATATCATTATCTACTTTCCTAAGACCACAATCAGGATCTAAAAGCAGGTTTTCTTGACCTACTGCACCAATTCCCCTTTTAATTAAAGATTCTACTTTTTCTTTATCATCAACTGCATTTAATGTAGTGTCTAAACAACCAAATCCAAGTTTTTTACCTTTTAAAAGACTTGCATTTTCTTCTAATACATTTATATTTACATTGTTTCCAGCAAATTCACAATCTAAAATATCAATATTAAAAGCACATAAATCTTTAAACACACCATCTAAATTACCACAAACATGCATTCCAACAGGCACATTAATTCCTTCTGTTAAAATAGCTATTGCTTCTTTTGCAGTTTTTATATCTACCATCCCAGTAGATAAAAATGGTTCATCAATTTGAATATATTTACAAGCTCCACAATTATCTAAAGCTTTCATTTCATGATGTAAGGCATGTGCAAGGTCTATAATAGCTAAATTTTTATTTTTATAAAAAGATTCAATTCTTGATGAATGAACAATTGTAGAAGGTCCTGTAACTAAACCTTTAACTCCTTTTCTAGCTAATTGCTCCTCTGTAAGACCCATAGTTTTAATTTCTCTATCAAGAATCTTTTTAGCATATTTAATATCTTTTACCATAATTTCTACTTGAGGAGCTCTAATTTTAGATACAATAACAGAAGAATTCATTTCAAACTTAAAACCAGGAATATGTTCTGTAAAAGAGCCAACCATATCTCCACGATATTGACCATCTCCAACAATATCAACACCTGCTCTAAGTTGTAATTTAACAGTTTCTTCAATAGCTAATTTAATAGGATTATAAATACCTAATGCAGATTTTATCTTTTCACTAGTAGTTTTAGGCTCTTTTAATTCAATCCCAAAGCTTCCAACAACAGTAGTAATCATAGTTTTATCCTCGTTTGTGCTTATTTCTCCCCAATATCCATTTTACGAATATCTTCAATTTCTTCAGTTTTAAGAGGAAGTTCAATAGCAGCAGTTCCATGGCAAGGTTTAGTGTAAGTAATTAAAATAGTTCCTTTATCCTCATTAATACCTACAGGAATAGGTGGAATACCAATTAATCTTGCACCTAAAATTTTATCTCCCGGATTTACATGAATAATTTCTTTAGAATTATCTCTAATAAGTTTATAACATTCTTTAACACCAGAACGAGCTAGTAGAATCTCATAATCATCAGATTGTTGCAAATAAGTTTCTAAACAAAAAGACATCACTCTTCCCCCATTATCTTAGTTAATGCTTTATCTAATCTAACACGAATAGGAGTTGGATTATGATAAGCCCTAACTGCCACAATCTCTGCATCAGTAGAAGATTCAACCATTTCACTAAATTCATTAACTAAATTCATATCTTGTTCAAATACTAATGCAATAGATTTAGTTTGTAAAATATGATAATAAGTGACAAAGAAACTTGCTGCAGCATCTTTATGTACAAAACCCACTAATAAATCATAGTCTTTCTCTTTAAGAGTATCAAGACATTTATCAATGTTTAATAATTTCCCAATATATTTATTTTCAGGATCTGAAACTTCAAGTAATTTAGCAGCTGCCGGATTACTTGCTATATCAACATCAAATCCCAATTTTTTTAATTTATAAGATGCATACACAGCCATAGGAGTTTGAGATGGTGCTTCTGGACATCCAAGTAATATTAATGCTTTCATTTTATCATCCTAATTTTAATAAATTTTTAGATTATCAATTATTAATAAAATATTTAAAGTAATTATTAATAAAATATTTAAAGTAATTATTAATAAAATATTTAAAGTAATTATTAATAAAATATTTAAAGTAATTATTAATAAAATATTTAAACTAATATATTCTAGTAAAATTTTAAGAATTACTTCTTAGAATTAGCCAAATC
>JAZLLL010000233.1:0-6415 GCA_045598125.1 Methanobrevibacter sp.
TTTAAGAGTTTTTTTTTAATTTTTTAACATATTAATTTAATAAAATTTATAATTCTTTAAAACCAATTATTAATTATTAGATTATATTTTTTTTAAAATAATTATTCTATATACTATTTATATATTTTGTGTAGTGTTAAAATGCTTAGTGTATTTGTTCCATCTCATATAACAGGATTCTTTTCTATATTTGATGATGCTAATTTATTAATAAAAGGTTCACTTGGTGTAGGTGTTCTTTTAGATAAGGGAGTAATTACAAGTATATGTTCATTAAATAAAAATAACAATAAATTAAACTTGTATTTTGATGATAATTTAGCTATTTTAATAAATGATAAAGAAGATTTAAATAATCAAAATATTATTCTTAAAGTTTTTGATTTAATGTTAGAAGATGTATCTGATTTTAGAGAAAAGTTTGATAAATTTTCAAAGTCTAATTCTTATATTATAATTAATCAAAAAATAGAAGTTCCAATTGGCTGTGGTTTTGGAACTTCTGCAGCTTCTGCTATAGGGGCTGCAATTTGTATAAATAAATTTTTTAATTTAGGCCTAACAATTGAAGAGTGTGCTAAGTATGCTCATTTAGCAGAAGTATTATTTGGAAGTGGATTAGGTGATGTAATTGCTGAACTTTCAAAAGGTCTTGTAAAAAGAACTAAAATAGGTGCTCCGGGGATTGGTGAAACTGTAAGTATTAACATAGATGAAGAATTGTATGTATTAACTAAAACTTTTGATGAAATTAAAACATCCTCTATTATTGAAAATGATAATCATAAAAAAATTATAACTAAAGTAGGTATGGATATTGCTTTAGAATTTGATAAGGATGAAAGTCCTAAAAATTTTATGAAATGTTCTTTTAAATTTGCAAATAATACTAATTTAATTAGTGAAGATGTTTTAAATGTTTGTAATAAATTAAAATCTAAAACTCTTGGTGTATCGATGGCAATGCTTGGGAATACAGCTTTTGCATTATTAACTAAAAAACAAAAAATAGCTATTTTAAATGAAGAATTTATAGATGAATCTTATAAAATTTATAAATTAGAAACTAAGGGGGTTCGTATTTATGGGGATAAAACTTAGTTATGATATGAAAGTTTATAGAGAACAATTATCTAAAACTCTTAAAAAAGATGATATTGTTGTTGAATTAGGTTGTCATGTTGGTAAATCTACAGAATTAATCTCAAATATTTTAACTAATGGTCATATAATAGCTATTGATAATAGTCCTGAAGCAGTTTCTATAATGAAAGATTTTGAAAATAATCATGTTAATACTGAATTTATTAGTGGAGATGTACGTCTTCACAGTATTTTAGAAGAGGTTACAAAAAGATTAGTTAAAAAATCTAATCAAAATAATTCATTAAATAGATTATGTGATGTTTTATCAATTGATTTAGGTGGAGGTTATCATCCCGATACTGTTTTTAAAGTATTTTATATCTGGTCATCTACACTTAAACCAAGAGTAAGTTTAATTAGAAATAAAGGTTTAATTGATTTTGCAAATTCAATTGACTTTTATGAAAAAATAGTATCTGATGAAGGTTACCTTCAATCTTATGAAAATCAAGGTATTCCTCCTCAAATTAAAGAATTTAATCTATGGACTGATTCTTTAATAAATAAAAAATGAGGTTGAAGATTAATTAATAAATTTATATTTATTTTTTAATTAATGACTTTACAGCTTCTTGTGCTGCTAAATAACCTGTTGAAAAAGCTATTTCTAAATTATAACCTCCAGTAGGGCCTGCCATCTCAAGAAGTTCACCAACAAAATATAATCCATCAATAAATTTAGACTCTAAAGTTTTAGAGTTAATTTCATTAGATTTAACTCCTCCAATTGTAACTTTAGCAGTATCAATAATCACATCACTAATTTTAAATTGCATAGCTTTTAATGTTTGAGCTATCTTATTTTTATCTTTTTTAGTAATACTTGCCATAGTTTTATTTGAGCTAACTGCTATTGTCATTAAGAAATAATCAATAAAGTTTGTTGGTAAAAATACTTTAAGATAATTTTTAATTTTAGTTTTTCCTTGATTTGGAGTATCTGTAGTTATTTTGTTTTTAATATCTTCTTCTGTTAGGTTAGGTAATAAATCAACAGTTATTATATCTTTAAATAACTCATTTTCTTCTTCATCTCTAAATAAATCATAATCTGATTTTTCCATAAGTTTATTACTTATGTTCATAATTGCAGGTCCTGATAAACCAGTATGGGTGATGAGAATATCTCCAGATTCTTTTATTTTTTTCTTTTTATCTTTAAATGAAATTTCTACATCTTCAAGTACCATTCCAGATAAAGTTGTAAGTAAAAAATCATCAATTTCAAAAGATACAAGTCCTGGTTTTATTTGAGTAAGTAAGTGATTCATATTTTTAGCTATTTTATATCCATCTCCAGTAGATCCAGTTGTTGGATAAGTACATCCACCAGTAGCTACTATTAATTTTTCAGATGAAATATTTATTTTAGATCCATTTTCATATTTAGCTTCAAAACTAAAAATTGGATTTAAATCTCCATCTAATTCATGTTCAATGGAATTTGGGGCTACTTCACATTCAAGTAAAATATTAACATTTAACTCATCAAGATATTCTTCTAGAATATCTAAAATAACTTCTGCATCTTCATCATCAGGGAAAACTCTTTTGTTATCTTCTATGTGGAAACTTAAACCTGCATCTTCAAAAATATTTAATATTTTGTCTGGAGTAAAAGTGTATAAAGCATGTTTTATAAAGTTTTTATTTTTATTATAATATTTTATTTGATCATGAAGTGGAGTTTTATTTACAATATTACAACGTCCTCCACCTGTAAGTAAAAGTTTTTTACCTAAAGTACTATTTTTTTCTATTAAAACAATGTCTTCTCCACCTTCTAACTCTTGTGCTGCTTTTATTGCAGCTATCATTCCAGAAGGCCCTCCACCTATAATTGCTATTTTGTAGTTATTCATATTTAGTTTCCTTAAAAAAAGTAATAAAATTAAATTAATTAAATAAAAAAAGTCTTTATAAAAAAAATTATTGAGATTCTAAGAGAGTTCTACATTCTTTTTTTATATTATTACAGATTAATAAATTAGTTTTTTAGATATTTATTCATATTTTAATTTGATTATTAAAGTATTTAATATTTTTGTTAATATTTCTTATAATATTCGTTTTAATTTCATTTGTTCTATTAAATTTGTTTTGTAATATGTTCATTTAACGAATTTATTTAAACCTAACATAAACAGTACCTTCTCTCATAAAGCATTCCACATCACCATCCATCCTGATAGAACTTCTTTTAATGCTTCTTTAATAGTTGAAGGAGTTGGAGAACTACTATTAGAATTACTCCCACCCTAATTTGCTTCAGCAATATTTTTTGCTAATTCCTCACGAGAATTCCCACAACAATAAGCTATTGCTTCTTTATATTTTTCACAAACTTGAGCAGTAGTCATACCAATTAATTCTTTAGTATAACTAACAGAAGATGCATCATCATGAGCTTTTTTTAATTTAGCAGTTTTAGCACCTTGACAACTACAAGTTGATGGGTTAATCCATCCTTCAAGGCCAAAAATAGCATATTTAACATGGTAATACCCTTTTGTAATACCTTGCCAAAAATCTTTATAAGTTTGAAGATCTGCACCATTACAACACATAACAGCAATTTTTCCTTTTACTGCTTGATTTACGCATAGCAGATTGTACATAATTAGGACCTACAGATAATTTTTCAACAGAATATCCTTTTGCTTTTAATGCTTTTGCAACTGCATCTATTGTTTTTTTTATCTTCAGATACTCTATTACGGTCACATCCGACAATATAATTGGCCATGTTATTTAATCTCCAAAAGTTTTTTTTATTAAAATTTAAATATTTTTAGATACAGATTATTAAATAAGAATCTTATTTTTTTAGGGAGGAAAACTAAAATGTTAAGTTTTGAAGAAAAATTTGATATTATTATCATGTTTAAAAAGGGTTTGCCTTTAAATATTAAATTACCTTACTATAAAACAACAAAACCTAGTCCTAATACTAAAAGAGCTGCTGCAGTAACTGGTGGTTCAAAAGGATTATTTGTGGCTCAGAATGAAACTTCAAGACCTATTGAAATCAATACAATTGTAAAAACAGAGAATGATAATTTACTGATTAAAAATGTTGATGGTAAAGGTAATGATTTATCCATTAAATATACAGATATCATTTCAACTAAACTTAAAAAACATAAACTCATTGTTAAATTAAATAACAATTTAATTTTTGAATTTAAATTTAGTTTTTTAGCTAGAATAAGTGTTAAAAAAACAGGATTCAATTCAGGACAAATTTTAGAAGTTTTTAATAATTATCTCCTTGAAGACTATAAACATTATTAACTTTTTTTAACAACTTGGATTTTTACCACATTTAGCATAATAATTTAATCCTTTGTAAACTTGATTAAATTTACGAGATTTTGAAGTTGCATCTGAAGCATATTCTTTACCATTAATGATTACAACTGTCCAGAAATGGTTAGGGCCGTGAACAACTGTAGGATTTAACCCTGCACTTCTCATCAATGCTGCTGTTAATCTAGAAATATCTGCACAATTCAAAGCATTTTTATGTTTAAGACACTCTTCAGGAGTACTATGATGACTACATGGATAATAACTATAAGAAACATTCTGTATAAGTCATTGGTGAATAGCTTTAGCTTTAGCGTTTCGTAATATGTTCATTTAACGAATTTATTTAAACATTTAGTACCAATGTATTTGTAACTTAATTTTATTAAGGGATCATCTGATTCAAGTATTCCTTTTCTTGTTATTAAGTATGTGTTTAATGTTTCTACTGCTTCAGGAGATATAAATGTGAAATAATATACTCCTGTTTTTTGCCGTTGAATATTGAATTGAGGAATTATTAATACTCCTTGTTGTTGTAATTCATTCAGTATTTCTATTACATGATAAATATCATCTGTTTTTAATTTATGATACTCATATGTTGAATCAATATAATTTTGTACTGTTAAATTTACAAGATCTTTTCTTGATATTCCTCCACTTGTTATTAAAAGGATTACACATTTGAATGCTAAACTTACTCTTCTCATAGCTTCTCTTATCACTAATTTTGGAGGTAAGTCTTTATATTCTAATGGCTTTTCTCTTTCTGAACGTTTGGTACTTATTTTAGGTAACTTCTGTAATTCAAATTCAAGATGTCTATAAATAGCTAGGATATTCCCAAAATAAGGCGCAACAGTATTAGGTTTAAAAGAATCTACAAGATAATTTCTGAAAATTAATAATCTTTTCCTTAATTTCCTTTTCTTCCACCTAATACCTTCCTCTTCTTCAGCATCTGCTTCTTTTAGCAGGTCAGTTAAACTCATTGAAAAAAGAGTTGTGTAGTGTTTAACTGCTTGAGCATATAGTTGTTTGCTCTTTTGGGCATGGTTTTTTTCTTTGCTTATTTGGTCTAATATGTCCTGGTCCTTCATATACATAGTTAATCACTTTATATAAAAATAGATTATACGAAAGAGCATTTGAAAAGTAAAAAAAAGTGGAACATATTTAAGTTATTACATTATCATTCTATCACAAATATATTCCACTTTTATTGAAGATTTAAAAAATAGCAATATGCTTTTATATTAATATATAATATCTTTATATTAATTAATATATAATAAGTAGTTAATAAAATTAATTATAAAAAATAAGATAATTCACCTAGAATTCCTATACTTATTTTAGATTTTTCTTTTTTGATTATTGTTAGTTTTCACACAGTTTGAACTTGTTATTAAACTGAATTAACTATTAATAATTTATTACTTCTAAAAAAAATAAAAAATAAAAAATAGATGAATTAAAATCCTCAATGTATAAAATTTTAAGTTAAATACTTTTTATTTTAAAGTATTAGTACATGGTTTATAAGTATTACTACCTAATTACTTGAAAACATATTTGTAATATTTTCTTAATTGGTATTCTTTAACCAATACTCATTTAGCAATACCTTAGAATTAGTTTTAATCTTATAAACTTTGCTAGATACTTTAGATTTTATAGTACTTTTCTTGTTAACTAATATTTTACCAGATTTAGTTGTTAATTTTGCATAGAAATAATTATGATTTTTAACAACACGTTTGTGTGCTTTATATACCTTAGTAACTGTTCTAACAACTTTGATAGTAGAAAATCCACTTAAATATTTTCTTTTTAATATATTTAGAAACAAAATAAAAACAATATATAAAATAAAAGTTACAAAATATCCTTCAAAAAAAATTCAATAAAAAAAAGATTAAATGTTTAAAAAAAATCCATGAACAAAACATTATAA
>JAZLLL010000234.1:0-2939 GCA_045598125.1 Methanobrevibacter sp.
CAAATATAAACTTATATCCTAAATATCCAAATCTTTTTATTTAATACAATACAAATAAATTAATTGATAAATATTTATATTAATGAGGTGTTAATTTGGCAAAAGAAAAAATAGATCCTATAAAATTAGTTAAAAAACAATCAGAATACAAAAAAATTAAAAAATCTGATTTAGATAAATTGACAATTATAGAAGAAGATTTCTCAATTGATGATTTAATAGATAATGGTAAAAATAAAACTAATTACCATAAGTTAAGAAAAATTTTAGATTCTGTATCTTCTTGCCAAATTTCAGATGCTTATTCTTCAATTTCTGGACGTAATGGCGTTATCTATGGATTAAAAGCAATGAATAGAAATAAAACATATGGTAAAGTTGTAACTGCTAAAACTAACTGTGACGACTGGGGAACAAGTTTACTTGCGATGAATCAAGCCAAATCAGATGAAATTTTATTTATTTATTGTTATGGTGAAAAAGCATCAGTTTGGGGAGAACTAGCTTCCACATCTTCTCAAGAAAAAGGAATAGCTGGAACTATTATTTATGGTTATGCTAGAGATATGGATAGTCTTATTGATTTAGATTATCCAGTTTATGCTTTAGATTTTTTACCTAATGCCGGTAATGCATTAGGTTTAGGTGAAGTAAATGTAGATATTGAACTTGATAACACTATAATAAGACCAGGAGATTTTATCTTTGCAGATGAAAGTGGAGTTATTTTAATTCCTAAAGAATTCTTTAAAGAAGTTATTATTAAAACATGTCAAATTAAAATTAAAGAAAATAATATAATTAAAGAACTTAAATCTGGAAAAACTCTATCTCAAATTGTTGGATTAAAATAATAAATAATTTAATAATAAATCAACACAGAATAATTAATCTAATAATAAATCAAATTATAATGAATAAAAAAATTAACCTTAGGAAGATAAATAAAAAAATAATCTAAAAATAAAATAAATAGATAGTTAAAAAACCATAAATTTGAACAATGAATAATTTAATAAAGAAGGTTAAAAATGAGTAAATATTCAACAGAACAATTAACTTTATCTCAGAATCGTTTACAAAAAGCTCCAATTGAGTTACCACAATATGATCAAAATGGAAATTTAAAACATGTTTGTGAAGTTTTTGATTTTAATCAAATGTGTGAAGAATATCTAATTGAACTAGAAATTAGAAATTATTCTGAAAATACTATTAAAACATATTATTCAATTATAACTAACTTTATTAAATATATAGGGAATGAAAAAATATATGATGATAAAAAATTCTTAAAAATATTTAAAAAATATATTACTGAGCTAAAAAGAAGTAAATTAGTAACACAAAATTATATTTACCTAAATACAGTTGTTTGTAAAAAATTTTTAGAATATAATCAAATTTATTATTTAGATGAAATCAAAAATCCAAAACGAACAAAATCATTACCCAAATCCTTAAACGAATCAGAAGTTAAAAATTTAATTGAAGCTGTACATTGGGATGAAACTACAAGTTTATATAAACAAAAATTAAAAATGAGAGATAAAGTTATACTTGCTCTTCTTTATTCATCAGGAATACGAGTTTCAGAATTAGTTAATTTAATTACTAGAGATATAGATTTTAATGAGAGAACTATAAGAATTAGAGGAAAAGGAGATAAAGATAGAATTGTTTTATTTGATAATCAAACTAAAAATTTGATAATGGAATATATTAAAATTAGAAATAGTGATTGCGATTATCTTTTTATTAATAAAAATGGTAAAAAATTAACTTCCAGATATGTTCAAATGATGATAAAAAAATATGCAAAAGAAGCAGGGATTGAAAAGAAAGTAACTCCCCACATATTAAGACACTCCTTTGCAACACATCTTTTAAAAAATGGAGTAGATATAAGAGCTATTCAACAATTACTAGGACATTCTAGTCTTTCTACAACCCAAATTTATACTAGTGTAGATATGGATACTCTTAAAACATTCTATGATCAAGCAAAACTAAAATAATTAAAAAAAGAAGATAATTTGAAAAGATAGAATAAAATAATATAAAATAAAGTAGAGAACGATGATTAAAATGAAAAGAAATCCAATAGAACAATCATTAAAAGACCCTGAAAAGAGAGCTAAATTATATCTAGCTATTAATGCTGTAATGATGATAACTACCTTTTTAATTGTTATTGGAACAATCCTATTTATTCTATTATTAACAGGAGTAATTGGTTGAGTAATTTATTAAAAAATAGCCTTACTAAAAAATCAGACTACTTTAATATTATTTCTAATTTTTTTACTTGCTATTTTCATATTTAAAATAGCTAAATTTAAGTCTGAATCTGAGCTGATTATTGTAGCAATTGGCTGATTTTTTTCTATTTTTACATTTTTATAAGGAATATCAAAAATATTCTTGAATTTTAAATCTCCAATAATAACATCAGATAAAGCATATTCTATTTTCTTAACAGAAAAAAGAAATTTAGAATTATAATCTATTTTAGGAATGTTAATTAATTCTCCATCACATGCCTTGATATGAGCATCTAAAAGATTAATCCCTAAAACATTTTCACAAGATTCATAAGTTCCCTGAAATCTAGGATTAATTTCAATAGGATAAAAATCATTAATATCTAAAGAATTAGATTTAACTGCATCTTTAGACAATATAAAATCAACTCCATTAGATCCTATTAATTTAAAATAAGAAATTAAATCTTGAGATAAATCTTCAAGAATTTTATTTACCTCATCAAATTTAGTAGAAAATTGATTATTAATTTGATTAGTATCTATAAAAGAGTTAAACATACAAAAACTTTCTGAAGTTAAAGGTAAAATATTTCCAGAATAAATAAACTCATTAAAATTTGAATTATATTGATTATTAGAATTATTAGGAATATTAAAATTATCTTTAGTATT
>JAZLLL010000235.1:0-8790 GCA_045598125.1 Methanobrevibacter sp.
AATTAACTATATTAAAATAATTATTCTAATAAATATGATTCATAAGATACATACATATACACACTAAGAATAAAGAAAATAATGAAAAATGATAAATAATAAATAAATAAATTATAGCTAAAATAAAAATCACTTAAAAAATAAAAAAATAAAAATAAAATAAAATAAAAATTAAATATCTTTTTTAGATTTATAATCGTTGATTGCTTTTGTTAATGCATCAGCTGCTAAATTAGAACAATGCATTTTAACCGGAGGTAAACCATCGAGAGCTTCAGCAACATCATTTTTAGAAATTTCAAGAGCTTCATCAATAGTTTTACCATTAGCTATTTCAGTAATCATACTACTGGTTGCAATAGCTGCACCACAACCAAAAGTTTTAAACTTAATATCTTGAATTACTTCATTATCATCAACATCAATATAAATAGTCATTAAGTCACCACAAGTAGGGTTACCTACAGTACCTTCACCACTTGCATTTTCTATAACACCAACATTTCTTGGATTTGAGAAATGATCCATAACTTTATCACTGTATTCCATTTTATCACCAAACATTAATTATTAAAGTATTTTATAAAACTAAATTTAAACTATGGCTTTTAATGAGAAGTAAATTTAGACTCATCTAATTCCATAGATTCATTTTTTTCATCATCCCATAAAGGAGACATTAATCTTAATCCACTTACAACTTCTTCAAGAGTATCCACAACAACATCAACATCTTCTAAAGTATTTTCAGTACCTAAACTTAATCTTAAAGATCCATGAATATCTGCATCATCTAAACCTAATGCACTTAAAACATAAGATGCTTTTAATTTTTTAGAAGAACATGCAGAACCTGTAGCACCATTAATATCCTTTGCAGCTAATCTTAATATTAGGCCTTCACCTTCAATAGCTGCAAACCTAAAGTTAACATTATTTGGAAGCCTATTTTCTTTATCACCATTAAGATAAGACTCAGGAATTCTTTCTAACACTTTATCAATAAGGGCATCTCTAATTTCAGACAAATACTGAATATTTTTATCTAAATCTTCTCTTGCAATTTCAGCAGCTTTACCTAAACCAACAATTCCAGGAACATTTTCAGTACCTGATCTAATACCCCTTTCTTGACCTCCACCATGAATTAATCTATCCAATTTTAGACCTTTTTTAATAAAGATAGCCCCAATTCCTTTAGGACCATAAATTTTATGTGAAGAAATAGATAATAAATCAATATTAGCTTTTTTAACATCAACAGGAATTTTACCAACTGATTGAACAGCATCACAATGGAAAATAATATTATTCTCTTTTGCAATTTGACCTATTTCTTCTATAGGTTGTATAGTGCCAATTTCATTATTTGCATGCATGACAGATATAAGTATAGTATCTTCACAAATAGCTTCTTTTAAATTATCAATATCAATAATACCCTTTTCACTTACTGGAAGATAAGTTATTTTGAAACCTTTTTCTTTAAGATATTCACAAGTGTCTTTTACAGCAGGATGTTCTATTTCAGTAGTGATAATATGTTTACCTTCATTTCCATTTTTAAAAGCTATTCCTTTTATAGCCATATTATCAGATTCTGTTCCACCACTTGTAAAAATAATCTCATCAACTTCTGCATTAATTAATTTAGCAACATGTTCTCTTGCTTCAGATATTGCTTTTTTAGCAGATTTACCTAACCCATATAATGTAGAAGGATTTCCAAATTCTTCCATAAAATAAGGCACCATTGCATTAAATACTTCTTCTTTAACTGGAGAAGTAGCAGAATTATCCATATATATCATAAAATTACCTCAAGAATTAACAATTAAATATAAATTATAAACATAACAATAGTTATAAATTCAACTATAAAAAAATAAAAGATAAAAATATCTTTTACAACAATTCACAATAAAATATAACATGAGTTATATTTCTTATAAATAGTTAAGTAAGTATTAATATATAAATGTTTAGATATTTTAAATCCCAGTAAAATTATAATATAAATTTAAAAAAGATTAATGAATAAAACTTGAAAGATTTTAATGATTATATCAAAATAAAATAATTAGATAAAAAAATAGAATAAAAAATAAAATATAAATAAAATCATATCTTATTAAAATCAAAATTTAATTAATTCAAATCATCAATAGCTGCATTAATATGTTTAATATAAACATCCCTAATATCTTGAGATTGAGCTAATCCTTCGACAATACATTCTACATCATACCCCTTATCTAGAAACATAGATTTCCAAGAATCCTCTCCATCTCCAGCCATATCATTTTGAGCATGATCTCCAGCTACAACCATTAATGGTTTTAAAATAATTTTATTATAATTTCCTTTTTTAATCATTGCTAAAACATCATCAAAAGTAGGTTCAGCTTCAACAGTACCAATATAATAATGATTAAAACCTTTCTCATTTAATTTGTTTTGAAGTTTAGTATAAACAATATTAGACTTAGCAGGAGTTCCATGACCCATAAAGCATATAGCGGTTTCATCATTAGAACAATCATCTTTAGTCATAGAGGAAATTAAATCTTCAAAATCATCATCAGTGATTAATAACGGATTAGCTACAACTAAACTATCAAATTTATCTTTAAAATCTTCAAGCTCATCTAAAATCTTATAATGATATTCAGTACCATCCATAATATGAGTTGGTTGAATAATTATAGATTTAACACCATCATTAAGTGCTCTTTCTAATGCTTCTTTAACATTATCAATTTCTAAATCATCACGTTTTTTCAAGATATTAATTACCATTTGACTTGTAAATGCTCTTCTAACATCATAGTCAGGAAAATTAATTTCAATATCTTTTTCAATAGCCCCAATAGTAAGAGATCTATTGTTATTATAAGAAGTACCAAAACTAACAACTAAAATTACTTTATCATCCATAATATCACCAAAATATTTATAAATTAATAATTTAAAATAATTAAAAAAAAATAATTAAAATAGTTAATTAAAAAAATTATCATTTATTTATTATTAATTTCATCCCTCAACATATATAATAATGCATTAGAAATAGCTGCTGCTACATTACTACCCCCTTTACGTCCTTTAGCAACAATATACGGAACATCACATTGCATAATTAATTCTTTTGCTTGTACTACATTAACAAATCCTACAGGAACACCAATAATAAGTTCTGGTTTAATCTTATTATTTTGAATCAATTCATATAAACGAATTAACGCAGTAGGTGCATTACCAATAGCAAAAATTAAAGGTTTATCCAATTGTGCTGCTTTATCCATAGAAGCTCTAGCACGGGTCGAGTTATTTTTTTTAGCAGCAACCCTAACATCACCATCACCCATAAAACAGAAAACTTCACCACCATATTTCTTAAGTTCATTTTTATTAATCCCTGCTTTAACCATTTGAGTATCAGTTACAATAGATGCACCATTTTTAATACTATCTAATACTTTATTTACAACATCCTCAGAAAAACATAAATTATCCACATAATCAAAATCAGCAGCTGTATGAACAGCTCTTTTAATAATTGGTGCTAATTGAGGATCCAATTCATGAGGAAGTTCTGATTCAATAATTTCAAAACTTCTATTTTCAATATCATAAGGTTTAACTTGTTCTAATTCAATTTTCATAATTTCACTCCAAGACATATCAATAAATAATAAAATATAATAAAATATCTTAACGATTATTACTACAAAATTAAATACATGAGTAAATAACTTAGTAAACTAATAAAAAATCTAACATTAACCATCCCAATTTTGAGCATGTTTAACAAATGATTTAGCAAAATTTGGATTTGCAGGAAGATAAATATGTGGAAAACCTGCATAATAACTATCAGATCCATGACAACAAGAATATTCTAAACCATTAGATGCTTTTTTAGCAATGAAATCTACACCACAATTTTCACTGTCATAGTAATGGAACTCATGAGCTCGAATACTTTCATTTTTATTAGCTAATAAATTATCAGTTAATGCAGTAATTTCAACATACCCAAAACGTTGCAATTTATTTGTTTTAATACAATTACCTTTAATAAATCCAACCATAGGTACATTTTCAATAGAATCATGTAAATACATAAATCCCCCACATTCTGCAATTGTTGGAATTCCTTTATTCATTAACTCTTTAATTTCATTACAAAGATTTCTATTTTTAGATAATTCCTCAGTATATAATTCAGGATATCCACCACATAAATACAAACCAGAGATATTTTCAGGAAGTTTTTCATCTTTTAAAGGACTAAAATATAAAATTTCACAACCTAATTCTTCAAGCAATTCAATATTTTCTTCATACATAAAACAAAAAGCATTGTCTTTAGAAACAGCAATTCTTAAATTAGAATCACTTGATTTATCGAAAACAACTGAATTAATATCCTCAGAGTTTTGATTTAAATTAATATTAGGAGCAGTTTTAGATAATTCAAATAAACCATCTAAATCAATATACTTTTCTGCTAGATTAGCCAATCCTTTAATTTTATATTTAATATCTTTAATCTCATCAGCAGTAATTAAACCTAAATTTCTACTTCCAATAGAATATTCTTCCATACGAGGTAAAAAACCATAACATTTAACACCTATACTTTCAACAATAGCACTTAAAAGAGGATATAACCCTTGAGATATTCCATTAAATATGACTCCTTGGATCATACTATTATTTTTAAATTCTTTAAAACCTTTTACAATAGCTGCTGCTGAATTACTCATACCTTTAGCATCAAGGATTAAAATAACAGGAGATTTAATAGATTTAGCTACTTCCCAAGCACTAGCTTTACCTTCAACACCAATACCATCATAAAAACCCATAGCACCTTCAATTATACTTAAATCCGCCCCCTTATTACGAATAAATTGTTCACACAACATAGATTCATTAGAGAAATAAGGGTCCAAATTATGTGTTTTAACATGGAATACTTTACGGTGAAACATAGGATCAATATAATCAGGTCCACATTTGAAAGAAGCAATATCTAAACCTTTATTTTGGAAAGCTGCTAACAAAGCCATAACAATAGTAGTTTTACCACAATTACTATTAGTTCCAGAGATTAAAATCCTATTCACTAACACCACATCCAAAAATACTAATCCTAAAGATTAAACTCTTATTCACTAACACCACATCCACTGATAATAAATATTGGATTTTGAGCTATTAACATGTGTAAATCACTAATTTTTTTACCTTTAGATATACTAACTTGTACAATATCTTCATTAATACCAAGATTTTTAAGAGAATTCAAAGCAGCCATTGCATTTTCAATAGTTACCGCAGTTATAACAAATCTTACATTTTTATTACACTTATAAATATAGTTAACAATTTCATCCATATTTCCAGAACTTCCACCTATGAAAACAACATCAGGAATAGGATAATCTTTAAGACAATTAGGAGCTAAACCACAATGAGATTCAATATTATCTACATGGAATTTTTCACAATTTTTGTTTAATAATTCTATAGCATCTTCATTTTTATCAAATGCATAAACCTTACCTTCATATGCAGAAAATCCCATTTCAATAGTAACAGAACCAGTCCCACAACCAATATCATAAACAATATCTTTAGAAGAAATAGCTAATTTAGACATACAAACAGCACGTACTTCAGACTTAGTCATTGGAACTTTCCCTCGAATAAATTCATCATCAGATATTCCTATACGAACCCTAGAATCAAAATCAGGATTCTCTATAATCAAAACAGTTAAAGACCCATATGATTTTTTATCCAAATCAATGACTTTACAATTATGAATAAGTTCATCATCAGAACCTAAGTTTTCACCAACCCAAACATTTAAGTTTTCGAAACCAAACTTAATTAATTTATTCTGCAAGTCAAGAATATTATTACCAGTTAAAGCAAAGGTATATTTATTACGCCTAACTGAAGAAACAATATTTGTATCTATACCATGACAACTAATTAAATTAGAATCTTTCCAAGGAATTTTACATTTTGCAAAAAAATATGAAACAGAAGATATTCCAGAAATTATATTAATATCATAATCAACTAATTCTTTAACTAATTTTTCAGCACCACTATAAAATCCAACATCTCCAGAGAATAGAATAGAAATATTATTTTTATCAGTTTGATTTAATATACTTAAAATATCATCAGATAAATAAGCATTATAACTTGGTTTATTTAAATAAGATAACTCTTCTAACAATCTTTTAGAACCAATTAACAAATCTGTGTCTTTAAGCAAGTTTAAAGCTTCTTGAGTAAGTGTTTTATTACCCATACCTATACCTATAATATTAATTTGTTTCATAGATACCTACCTTTAATAAAAGTTTTAGCTTCTTCTACACTAAGACCCTCTTCTTCAATAGCTCGAATTAATACAACAACTTCCATACCACATTGAATAGCTGCTTCTGTTTTTTCTTTAAAACCCCCAATATTTCCAGATTCTTTAGTTACAAGAATTTCAGCACCAACTTCCTTAAATTGAGAAATATTAAATTCTTTAGAAAATGGACCTTGCATACCACAAAGATTTTTCATAGGATAACCTAAATCTAAACAATGATTCATACCTTCAGGTGATGGCAACATTCTAAGGTATACTCTTTCTTGGAAATTGTTTATATTAGTTAATACTTTAGCTTCTTTAGCCCCCATAGAAGAAAATATTAAACCAGTAGTTTGATTTAAGTATTCAATTAAATCATCCATCTCAGAAAATTTAATAACACCATCTACTTCAACAGATTCCCTTAATACACGAATATATTCAATAGATTCCTTAGAACAAGCTTCTTTTATATTTTTACTAACTTCAGTTGCATAAGGATGTGTTGCATCAAAAACTATTTCAGTTTGTTCTTCTTGGAATAAATTACACATATCCTCTTGATTTAATCTTTTGGATTGAACAACAACAGGATCTTTATAGTTTAATACTTTTTCACCATAATCAGTAGCTACACAAACCATAGCCGGAATCTTTTTTTCAGAAAAAAATTCTGTCAAAATACGGCCTTCAGTAGTGCCTCCAAATAAAACAATATTATGCATTTTAATACCTCTAACTTTGAGAAATTATTATAATCCCAAAATCTGAATAATTAATACTAACTAACTAATCAAATAATCACTTAATCACTTAATACATTAATTAACATAATCATCCAATTATAAACCTCTATATCCTCTAGGAGTAACCATTTTATTATTAATTATTTTTGTATTAGAATTTCCAATAAATACCGTTGTAAACATATCCACTTCAGTATCTTTAAGTTCTGATAGAGTAAGAATTTTATATGATTCTCCAGACCTACTAATATTACGTACATAACCACAAACTGTATCTTCTGATTTATAATTCAATAATAACTCACAAGCTTTCTTCAAGTAATCTTTTCTTTTATGACTAGAAGGATTATAAAGACAAATACAGAAATCTCCCTCCCCCGCTAATTTTAAACGTTTTTCAATTAATTCCCATGGAGTTAAAAGGTCAGATAAACTTATAACTGCAAAATCATGACCAATAGGAGCTCCTAAAACTGCAGATCCACTTAAAACCGCACTTATTCCTGGAACAATATCTATTTCAACATCAGGATAATTAACAGATAATTGATAAACTAAACCAGCCATACCATATACTCCAGCATCACCACTACAAACAACAGCAACCTTTTTAGATTCAGATGCTTTTTCTAGTGCAAGTTTACAACGGTCTACTTCTTTGGTCATACCAGTATCAAGATATTCTTTATCAGGTAAATAATCTTTAACAAGATCTACATATTTACTATAACCTACAATTAAATCCGAACTTTCTAAAGTTTCTTTAGCTAAAATACTAAGATTCAACTCATTTCCAGGTCCAATACCTACAACAGACAAACTTTTCATAAACTCACCATAATTAATATTCCCAATATAAAACTGGTTCTTTAATAGCTAAAGCAATAGCAACACCATTACCAGTACATTTTTTTTGAATTAAATTTCCATTACTTTGAATAATTGCAGAACGTTCACAAACATTATCTACATTTACAACACTTTTAACAAAAGCAGATTTAGAAAAAGCTCCTTCAACATTATTAAGTTCTTCAGAACTATATGTTTTAAAAAGTAAATCATAATTTTTAGAAAATTCTAATAATCCTTCTTCATCTGCTTTTTTATCAATACTTGCAATAGTATTTAAAGATAAAATATGTAACTTATTTTTTTCTAAAACATTTAATATAGACATTTTAATAATTTCATAAGGAGTATTTCTTTTACATCCAATACCTACAGTAATGATTTTTGGAATTAAAAATAAAATATTCCCATTATCTATTAAATCTTTATCAATTTTATGACTTATAATAACATCATAGTTTGAATTATTCTGAATTTCATCTTTAGAATAATTAGCATAATCACAATCAACAAATCCATCAACAAATCCATCAACAGAATAAAAGACATTAATATTTTTAGGTAAATTTCCTTTTATAGGATAATCAGATTTTATATTTATAGCTTGTGATTTTAATAATTTAGATGAAACTAATTTTATCTTTTCAGGATTTAAAATAGCTAAACCTTGTTTTTTTGCCCAAGTATCTATTGCAAAAACATTATTTATATCAGTAGCAGTAGTAATTACAGAAGTAGAGTTTAATAATTTTGAAATATTGTTTGTAATTTCATTAGCTCCACCAATATGACCAGATAAAATAG
>JAZLLL010000236.1:0-3104 GCA_045598125.1 Methanobrevibacter sp.
TTTTTAAAAGATGAAATTAAAGCATCATAAGAATTAAAATCTTCTTTTAAAACTCGATTAAAAACAACAGAATTAATATTAACACCTAAATTAGATAGTATTTTTTTATGTTCTATAAAGTCACTAATAGCTATATCTAGACCATATTCTGCTGATGAAATCAGTAATATTGGAATATTAGAGGATAAAGCAATTTCTATTGTAGAAAAATAATTATTATTAGTTAAATTATCCAATATAGCTTTTTCACCTTCAATAAGAACAATATCATAAGAAGAATTATTAATTTTAGAAATAACTTCTGGAATATCACTCCAACCAAAAATATCAGAACAATAATTATTTAAACCAGAATTTTCATCCTTAATTAAACCAACATTCTCATAATTATTGTATAAATTATTTTTTATATCACTTTTAATTAAATTATTTTCACGAATATCTTCATTTTCACTTTTAAGATTAAAGTTATTGTTCTTATTATTAATTAAAGAATAAGTTTCCATATTATTTTTTGTCAGATATAATCCAGGCAATATATCTTTAATATTAGATCCTAATTTCAACACTCCCACATTAAGACCTTTTTCACTAAGAGATCCAGCAATACCTGTAGTGATGAAAGTTTTACCTGAATTTGAGTTAGTACTACTAATAATTAAAACTTTTGGAGATTTATTTAAATTATTTTTTAATTTTAAGATAGGATTTTCTATATTGTATAACGAAGAATTTAAAGGTATATTAGAATCAATAGCTAATTCTTTTTTCATATTATATTGTAGAATTTTATTTTTCTTATAAACAGATAATCTATCATCTGAACTTCCATCTAAAAACTCAAATAGATTATTAACAATTTCAGGATTATCATCAAAGATATTATGAATCATTGTTCCTATAACATTACCATCATCATTAATTGAACCTGATATAATATTTGTAAATCTTTCACTATAATTAACTCTAAGTGGTGAGTAGAATAAAGTTTTAGAATCTCCAGAAATTCCTCCATAACTATGACAATGAAATCCCTTAATTCTATCTAAACCTTTAGTTAAAAAGGAATTATTTACAACTTTAGCTTCGACTTTATCATTACTAAAAAGATAAGAAAAATCAACATCAAGAAGCGATAAACCTTTTTTAATAGGATTTTTATTTGAATATATAGAATTAGGATTTGTAGTATCAAGTTGATTAGATAATAGTTGATAACCTGCACATATACCTATAATAACTTTTCCTTCTTTTGCCATAACCAAAATTTCTTTTTTAAAATCATCACTAATAGAATTAGATTCTAAAATACTACCCCCCGGAATAATAAGAGCATCTAATTCTTCACTAATAGGATTACCATTAATAAGACCATTAGATTTAACTAAATCTGTAGGTATATTACCAAAATTCTCAAGAGCAGGAAGAGATCCTCTAACATAACTAAGCCCAATTCTCATAAAATTCACCAAATAATAACTTAAAAAAAGAGAAAAAAATAAAAAAAGAACTTGCAATTTATAATATTTAATACAAAATATTAAATAATAAAGATTAAATATAAGTTGCAATTTATAATATTCAATATAATTTATAAAACATTAAATAATAAAGATTAAATAAAATTATAGAATTTTGAAGAATAATAGTTATTTATTAATTATCAATACAATTATTTAATATTTTAAAGAATATAAAAACTAATTAGTATTTTCAAGTGCAGCCATAGCTTTAATTATTAATAAATCATCTTCAGGCTTAGCTTGAATTTGAAGACCAACCGGTACACCATCAACATCTCCTGCTGGAATACTAGCTGCAGGAATACCTGCTAAGTTAGCTATTACAGTAAGAACATCATAAGCATACATTTCCATAGGTTCTAACTTTTCACCAATTTTATGAGGTAATTTTGGAACTGTAGGTCCAACAATCAAATCTACATCATCTAACATTCTATTCATTTCATTTCTAATTAAAGTTCTAGCTTGAAGAGCTTTTTTATAATACTTACCACTAAATTCTTGTTGTGATATGTATGAACCCATTTTAATTCTTCTTAAAACTTCATCTCCACAAACTTCTTCAATCCTAAATCCGTATTTTCTACCATCATATTTTCTAGTAGCTGAGAAGAATTCAACATAATTAATAAGATAATAAGTCGGTAAACATAAATCAATATATTTAAAATTAATTTCAACAATTTCTGCACCAAGTTCTTCAAGTTTAGAAACTGCATCATCAATAATGTTATTAATATTATCATCAGTTACTTTTTTAAATTCAGAACAAATAGCTATTTTTAAACCTGCAAGAGGATTTTCTGATTTACCTTCTTCAACAGCAGCAGAAAAATCAAGGTCATCTAATTTTAAAGTAGTACATTCTGTAGGATCATAAGCAACTATATTATCTAATGCAAGAGCAATTCCTGAAACATCCCGCGCCATAGGACCAATTTGATCTAAACTCATAGATAAATCTAATAAACCTTGTCTAGAAACAGCCCCATAAGTTGGTTTAAATCCTAAAACACCGCAATGAGAAGATGGATTTCTAATAGAACCTCCTGTATCAGAACCAATAGCAATATCACACATTTCTGCTGCAACAGCAGCTGCACTTCCACCACTAGAACCACCAGGAATTCTTCCAGGAGCTGAAGGATTATCTACATTACCATAATAAGAAGTTTCACAAGAACTTCCTGCTGCAAATTCATCCATGTTGTTAATTCCAATAATAATTCCATCCGCTTCTTTAATTTTTTTAACAACAGTTGCATCATAACTACCAATATAATTTTCAAGAGTTTTAGAAGCAGCAGAAATAGTAAAATCTTCTACATTAATATTAGCTTTAATACCAAAAACTAAACCTGCAAGAGGACCTACTTCTTCATTATTAGCTATTTTTTTATCTATCTCCTCTGCTTTAGAAATAGCTTGTTCTTTATTAATATCAATAAATGCATTAATTTCTTCATTTTTTTCTTCAATTACTTTAATATAATTTTCCACATTTTCTTTTGCAGTAATTTTTTGACTTTTAATGGAATTTAATTTTTCGAGGATATTCATTAAAACACCTTTAAATTTTAA
>JAZLLL010000237.1:0-5265 GCA_045598125.1 Methanobrevibacter sp.
ATAATAAACTATAAAAGAAATAAAAAAAATTTAATAAAAACTATAAAAAAAGATAAAATAAAAAAAAATTAAAAGAAAAAATGAGGATAAAACCTCAAATATTATCTTTTAATTACAATAAGATAACCGGATTTACTTACAGAATAGTTAGTATTTCCAGATTTAATAACTACTTTATGAGTTCCTTTAGATAAATATTTAGTATTTAAATTAGCAATACCTTTAGAATTAGTTTTTACTGTGTAAGTTTTATATTTTTTACCAGTATAAACTTTGATTTTAAGAGTTAAACCACTAACTACTTTTTTAGTATTTTTATTAGTAATTTTAACTTTAAAGTATTTACTTGCTTTATACTTATTAATTACTTTAGGAGCATAAACGGTAGTTTGTGCTTTATAAAGCTTAATACTACTTTTAATTACACTTGCTTTTGCACTATTAGATCCAGAACCAATATAAACTATATGTGATCCTGCTGAAATGCCACTAATTTTCCATTTAGCAATACCTTTATCATCAGTAGTTAATTTAACAACTTTGAATTTTTTACCAGTATAAACATTTAAAAGAACAGAAGCACCAACTAAAGCTTTACCAGTTTTAGAATTAATCATTTTAACAGTAAAGTATTTAGGAGAAGCATAGTAAGCAGTAACTTTACTTGAACTCAATTTAGCAGAAACTTTAGTAACTGTAATATACCTAGTAATACTACTAGCACTTACATTACCATCAACACAGTAAATTATGACTTTATATTTACCTGCACCTAAATTAATACCAAATGAAGATACTCCACTTCCATTAGTATATGCATAAAAATCACTATAAGATTTAGAACTAAAGTAAACTCTTAATTTTAATTTAGCATAATTAATACTTTTTTTAGTATTAGAATTTTTTAAAGTAATAAGAAGTTTTTTACCTGCACCATAAGTAGCAGAGAAATTATTTGCAGATAAAACACCTGGTGCTTTAGTAATATTTATAGTACAATTCTTACCAGTAGCTAAAATTCTATCTTCTGAAGTAATAATTAATTTATAAAAATTACCTACAGGTACATAAGATGAAGTATAATAAAGAGAATCTAAAGATATTTTACATTTACCATTTTTATCAGTAGCAAAACCCCATCTAATACCTAATGAAGAATTTAAAAATTGGAAATATACTCGTCTATCTACAATTGGCTTATTAGTAACCTTATTCCATAATTGAACTACAATATAATTATTTTGATACTTAGTAGATGACTCGTTATTAAGTACCCTAATTTCAGCTTCAATAACCGGTACAACACTAACAGTATGCATAGTTCCATTTTTGTACTTAATTTGCAAAAGTCCAGCACCGGTAAGATTCTCATAATCTTTAATACTAAAAGAAAGTTTACCATCTGCAATAGTATAATTTGTAATATTTAAAATTTCATCCACAGTACCATTTCCAGTAGAATTAGCATGAGGATAAATAAATATTAATTCTAAATCTTCTTTATCTACATCAATTACAGTACCATTTTCATCAGTTATATTAAAATCAAATGAAACATCTTTTATATCAAGATTAACATTAGTAGATTTTGGAACATTTACATCATAGGAACCAGTACCACTAGTACCATTTCCATCATCAGTACCATTAATACCACTAGTACCATTTCCATCATCAGTACCATTAGTTCCTACTTCAGAAACTAAATTTTCATTCAAAACAAAACTGTCAGAAACATTAGTATCATCTGTAATTCCATTAGACTCAAAATTTTCAGCCGCAGAAACAGCTGATATACTCAATAATATCAAAACAAAAAATGCAAGTATCATAAAATAGGAATTTTTTAGTTTGATAATTTTATCATAACCTCCTTATATTAAATTCCAAAAAGGTATAATAATATCAAGATAACTTTCAAGATAAATTGATAAAATTATTATAATTAAATATATTACTTATAAATATAAATACTTAACTAAAATTTATAAAAAAAAGTAAAAATAAGCCATAATTTAAAAAAAAGTTGAAATAATTAAAAAATAAATTAATAATTTAACTATTTAAATAAAATAGAGAAGATATGATAAAAATAAAATAAATATAAAAATAAAACTTAAAAAATAAAAATTAAGAAAACATTTTAATCATAATATTAAAATATAATAAAATCTAATTAAGTAATTATAACATATGTTAATAAAAAATAATGAAGAAAATGAAAATATTAATTTAACTTAAAGGTTAAAATAAAAAATATAGAATATAAAAAATAAAATGGAGATAAAAAATGACAAATAAAAATTATGGAGATAGAACATTAGAAGTCCATGCAGGACAAGAAACCCCAGAATCTGCATTTGGTGCAAGAGCTGTACCTATTTATATGACAAGTTCTTATGTTTTTAAAGATACTGATTATGCTGCAAATATATTTGCATTAACTGAACCAGGACATATTTATACAAGATTAAATAATCCTACAAATGATGTTTTTGAAGAAAGAATAGCTGCAATAGAAGGAGGAGTGGGAGGGCTTGCTCAATCAACTGGAATGGCTGCAATAAGTCTTGCACTCTTAAATATTGTAAAATGTGGTGAAGAAATTGTATCTGGTGATAATCTTTATGGAGGAACATATACATTATTTAAAAATACTTTTGCAAGATTTGGAATTAAAGTTAATTTTGTAGATTCACAAGATTATGATGCATTTGAAGCAGCTATTAATGAAAAAACTAGAGCAGTTTATTGTGAATCCATTGGAAATCCTAAATTAGATATTCCTGATTTTAAAAGATTAGCTAAAATAGCTCATAAAAACAATATTCCTCTTGTTGTAGATAATACCTCTGCAGTAGGTATGGTTAAACCTATTGAACATGGAGCAGATATAGTTGTTCACTCAGCAACCAAAATTATTGGAGGTCATGGAACTACCCTTGGAGGAACTATTGTAGATTCAGGTAATTTTGATTGGACTAATGGAAAATTCCCTGAATTTACAGAACCCGATGAATCTTATCATGGACTTGTTTATACTGAAGCATTTGGAAATGCAGCATATATAAATAAAGCACGTGTTCAAATGATGAGAGATTTAGGTGGAACCATTAGTCCATTTAATTCATTTATGTTACTTCAAGGACTTGAAACAATGAGTCTTAGAGTAGAGCAACATTGTAAAAATGCATTAGAAGTAGCTAAATTTTTAGAAAAACATGAATCAGTATCATGGGTAAATTATCCAGGACTTGAATCAAGTCCCCATCATGAAATAGCTAAAAAATATTTAAATGGAAAATATGGTTGTGTTATAGGATTTGGTATTAAAGGTGGAATTGAAGAAGGTAAAAAATTCATTGAAAATGTAGAACTTCTTTCACATTTAGCTAATATTTGTGATGCAAAAACATTAGTTGTACATCCTGCATCTACAACACACTCTGCAATTTCTCCAGAGGAACAAATAGCTACAGGAGTTACTCCAGACTTTATCCGTATGTCTGTAGGAATTGAAAATGTTGAAGATATTATTGCAGATATTGATCAAGCATTAAAGAAAGCTACTGAATAAATAAAAAAATAAAAAAATAAAATAAAATAAAAAAAATATAAATACAGAGGATAAAACCTCTTAAAAAAATAATCTATTTTAAAAATAATTAAATAAAAAAAGATATTAAAAATAATTAAATAAAAAAAAGATGTTTAAAGAATGTTTAAATTAATTAGTTTTTGAATTTACTTTTTTTCTATTTTTTCTTTCTGATTTTTTATTTTTAGGTTTGAATCTGAATATTTCATAGATTCCATTAATTAAAACTAAAACAGGAATTATTTCTAATCTTCCCATCCACATTTGAATTGTTAAAACTAACTTAAGAACACCAGGCAATCCATTATTTATAATACCTACACTTAACCCAGTATTACTCTGAGCAGAAATAACATCAAATAAAGAATCTAAAGGATTATAACCATATAAAATAAATAAAAACCAAACAATAGTTATCAATATAAAATGCATAACTATAAACAAACTTGCTTCTTTAATTTGTTTATCTTTTATAACTTTTCCTGAAATTTTTAAAGGTTTAGTTCTTTTTTCAGGATAAATTATACTTTTAATTTGATGATTAATACCTTTTAATGAAACAATAACTTTTGCAAGCTTTATACCACCAGAAGTAGATCCTGTTGAACCCCCAATAAGCATTAAAACAAATAAAAGAGTTAATGTTGCTCCATTCCAAGTCAATACTTCAGAAGTAGGTAAAATACCTGCACCTGTTGTTGTTATTGCAGAAATTACATGGAACAATATACCAATAGGCACACTTTTACAAATTATAAAAAGAATTATTGCAGTTATTATTGTTATAATTATCAAATATCTAAATTGAATATCCTTTAAAAGAGACTTACCTCTTGTCTTAATAACTCTTGCATGAACTGAAAAACTTGTTGCACCTAAAATCATTATAATCATAGTTACAATATAAACTAAATTATTATTATAATAACCTACATTAGCATTCTTAATAGACATTCCACCAGTAGCTATTGAAGTAAATGTGAGGTTTATAGAATCAAAAATAGGAAGACCCACAAGCACATAAGCAATAATACCAATAATTGTATAAATTAAATATATTTTAAATGTTTTTTTAAGAGTATTACTCATACTTGGTTTAATTTTATCTTCTCTTCCTTCAGAGAGATATAATTTATTAGCATTAGTTCCACCCCTAATTAATATTCCAGTAAATACAACTATAATTCCTAATCCTCCAATCCATTGTTCTAAACTTCTTAAAAAGAGAATAGAATAGGGTAATATTTCAACATTATTAAATAGAGTGAATCCACTACCTGTCCATGCAGACATATTTTCAAAAAAAGCGTTAATAAAACTTAAATCTAAAGATAAAATCAATACAAAAGCACCCACTAATGATGCCCAAATCCAAGCTAAGGCAGATATAATCATAGCATGTTTTAATTTAAGATTTGTATAATTTTTAAGTTCTTGTGACAAAACAGTACCTATTCCTAAGGAAATTAATGAAGGTATTATAAAAGAAAGATAAATATCTTCTTGATATAATAACGCAACGATAATAGGTAATAAAATCACAACACCTATTCCTTGAAAAATATATCCCAAGTAATGACTAATAATTAATAAATCTTTTTTAGTTATATATCTCATTATTTGAATAATTAATTTCTAAAATATTTAAATGTTTTCATAAATTAGAA
>JAZLLL010000238.1:0-8518 GCA_045598125.1 Methanobrevibacter sp.
AAATAAAAAACTTATTACTCACATAACTATTTTTAAATTAAACTATTTCAAAGATTATATTTTAGGTTCTAGTTTTTTTATTACAAATGCTAAAAATAAAATTAACATAGGAAAAAATACAGCATATAAAATTAAAATAAAATCTGTGGGAATAAAATCACCCATAATAGTAGATGCTGCTAAAATAAGAGTCAAAAATACAACAGGAGCTAAAATAGCTATAAATGTATATATCATAATAAAAGCATTTAACCGCTCAGAATAATCTTTCAATTTCATCCTCATATCAAAATTAATATCTTCAGCAAGAATATTTAAAGATCCTGCTAAATTACCTCCAATACGAATAGAAGATAAAATTTCATTTATAACTCTAGAAAGTGCTTCTGATTTAATCCTATCATCTAAATGAGCAAATGCATTTTCAGTACTTTCACCATATTTGATTTCTTCTAAAAGTATTGAAAATTCAAAAGATAAAACACCATAATCTGCCTCAACAATTGATTTTAATCCACCGAATAAACTTTTTCCAGATTTAAGTTCCGTTGATAATTGTCTTAATGCATATGGAAGCTCTTGAGAAAAATAAACTCTTTTATTTTGTGTTTTTATTTTAGGATAATATAAAATTATTAAAAAAACCATAAAAATAGATATTAAACATGCTAAAGATATTTCCCATGAAATAAAAAATCCCAAAATCATAGTTAAAATAACTAAAATAATAAACCATACCTTCCCTTTAGATATTAAACTCTTAAATAAAGTAAAATTATTATTTAAATATGGTTTAAAACTATTTTTATGATTTTTATCTAACTTACTATAAAACTTATTATTTAAACTTGAATCCTTATTTAAAAAAATACCTCTTTTAGATTTATTAAAGAAAAAAGAAATTAAAGATTTTTTCTTATCATTTTTATAAGATTCCTTCTCTAAATTTTGAAAAATTAAATCTTTTTTAAGATTACTATTAAAAAATAAAGATTTAAAATTTTTTAAATTAAAATCATCTGATTTATCAAACTTAGAAATCACTACCTCCTCTGTTTTAGGAGGATATTCATAAACCTCTGAAACATCCGACACCCCACTATTATTAATTTTATCTTCAAGCTTAAGAAAAAAATTAATAATTACTAAGAAAGATTTAATTAAGAAATCACCAACAGTAATGAAAAAATATTCTAATATAAAAAACACCACCTAAAATAACTTTAATAATTTTAATAATAGGATTAATTAAATTAACATGTTAAAGAATAAATGATAAAAATATCATCCATTTAACTCATTTAATAAATTTTTAGGATTGAAATAATATTTTGATATGATTGCAGAAATATGTTCAAGTGAAGAAATATTATTTTCGACCATATAATCTAAAATTTTCCTACGATTTTCAAGTTCAAAATTTAAATCATTAATTGATACTCCTTTCATAATAGCTAGATTTTCAAGAGTCTTACTTAATACAACTAAATTTTCAAATTCATCTAATTCACTATTCCATTTAAATAACTTATTAAGACTAACAGTTCCTTCTTCCATACCTACAACTTCATCAATTTCAGTTATTCTTCTAAAAGAAATCCCTCCAGATTTATATATTCTTTTTTCCATTATTATATAATCAATTGATGAAATCATAATCTTTGGAACAGACATAGGTTCATTAATTAATCTTGAAATTGTCTCTCTGGAACTGTTTGCATGTAATGTCCCAAATCCCGAATGCCCAGTATTTAGTGCAGTAAAAAGAGTAATTGCCTCTGAACCTCTTACTTCCCCCACAATTATCCTGTCTGGCCTTTGTCTTAGAGAATTTTTAACTAAATCTCCAATACTAATCTCCCCTTGATTCTCAATATTAACTGATCTTGTTTCCATTCTTACAGTATGCTTATGATGAAATTGAAGTTCAAGAGTATCTTCAATAGTTATAATCCTCTCTTTCGGATTAATAAAAGAGGATAATGCATTCAGAAGAGTAGTTTTACCTGAACTAGTCCCTCCAGATATTATTATATTCGCGGGTTTAACCCCTAAACCATCAACAGTAAGCCATAAAAAAGCAGCAATTTCTGTATTTAATGTATTATAATTAATTAAATCAATGATAGTTAAAGGATCTTTTTTAAATTTACGAATAGTTAAAGTAGGACCTTCTGCAGATATAGGTGGAAGTGTAGCATTAACTCGTGACCCATCCATCATTCGCCCATCTAAAATAGGCGATTGTTGATCTATTCTCCTATTAGTTTCACGAGCTATAGATTCAATTATTCTAAGTATCTTATCCTCATTATCAAAAATTAAATCTGTTTCCATCATCCCATATTTCCTATGATAAACAAAAACAGGTTTATTAACCCCAATTATCATAATTTCTTCTAAATCATCATCATTTATTAATGAATCAATTTCACCATACCCCATTAATTCTTGAAACATATTATTTACAAGAGATTTTCTATCTAATTCATCTAAATTAGGGAATCGATTAAATAAAAATCGATTAATGTCTTCCAGAATAAGCATTTCATTAAAAGAAGACATATTTTCAGAAATAGCTAAATCCACAATATTCTCTCTAATTTCTTCCAAAGCTTGCTTTTCACTATCTGAAAAATTAGGCGTATAAACATTATAAATAGGAATTAAATTATTAAAATCCTCTTTAATTAAATTATTAAAAATTTCAAAATTATCAACATTAGAATTAAAATATTCATGTTTATTATCTCCAGATTTATTAATCTTATTGCTATTAATATCCCTAGAGCGAATCTTAGATTTATCATTATAATTAATTGAATAAAACATAATATCATCTATAAATAAGTAAATTAAAGGTACATTTGAATGTAAATTATAATTGCAGGTAAAATTAAAACACCCATCAAATGAGATTTACTTACACCTAAATAATGAGGAAGTAAACCCATAGCTGTTGAAGTAATTAAAGCCAAAGTTAAGAATAAAATAGGTCCTTCATAAATAATTGCAAATATATAAAGTATTAAAATCATTAAAATAATAACTACAATAGACAATTTTCTATAATCAATTCCTTGCATTAATTTTGAAAAACTATCTCCTAATTTTAAACAAATAATTAAAGAAATAGATACTGCAAGAAGAGATGAAAAAGTAAAAATTAAAAGATGACTAATTGTAAACTCAGAAATGAGATAAGACATATAAACTGCAATCCCACTACGAGGATTCCCAATTAAGTAAATAGCTATTAATGAAAATAAGGTATCAGAAGTATTAAGCCCACTATTTGCAAGTAAAAAATTCTTAGTATCATCTCCACTATCACTTGTTTGACACAATCCTTGAGCAATTATGCTTCCTTGAGCAGGCCCAAAACCTGGTAAAAACCCTAAAATAGCACCAGCAGTCCCTCCAGCAAAAATACTTTTAATTGTGTCCTTATCAATAACAAAATCATAAAATTTATTTTGATGGGGAATAAAAGAACCATCATTTAAACTGAATAATATTGTAGAAATTCCAAAAAGACCTGAAAAAGTACACATTAAAGAAAGACTAGACGAAATAGTTGTTTGTAACATAATCCATCCCAAAATTCCAGAAATAATAAAAAGAAAAAGAGACCAAAGAAAATGTCTTAAACCATTAGTTAATTTATAAATCATAAGTATAGATCCAATAGTTAAAATAAACCAAGTATATGGTTTAGATATTCCTTGTAAGAAAGGCAATGCTATAGCAAATACAGGCAACATTAAAATAACTACAACAATTGCACCAAAACCACCAATAGAAACTATTCTAATTGCTTCCTTAGATCTTCCTTCTAAAACCATCCTATGTCCAGGTAAAACAGAAGTTGCAGAACCTTCTTCTGGAACTCCTAAAAGCATAGATGGAACAAATTCGATAAGTGCATGAGCAATAGACATAGCTACAAAAACAACACATAGAAATTCAGGAGATATAAATTTAAGTAAAAATGCAGAAGATGCAAACATTATTGCACCTGCAGTATTTACATGAATACCTGGAATCATCCCAGTTACTGTTCCACAACCAATTCCTAAAAAGCAAGCAATTACTAAATCAAACATAAAAACATAGCCTTAAATTAAATCAAGTAATATTAATTTAAAATAAGTGATATTTAAATTTAGTAGTTAAAATAAAATAAATTTTGATTTAAAAAAATAATAATGTATTAAATATAAAATAAATAAAAATACAACTAAAATAATAATTTAAGTAAAAAATAGTAAATAATTCTAAAAATTACACCAATTATAAAATTATTAAAAAAAAAGAAAAATTAAAAAAAAATAAAAAAAAGTAAGAATAATAGTTAAAAAATCTAAAATTACATTAATCTTCTAGTATCAGTGATTTCTACACTAGCTACATCCGGAAGACCTGCACAGAATTCTTCAGTAGGTTCAGTTCCACCTTCACCATCTTCAACAATGAAAACTACATTTAAAGCTACTAAACCAAAAGCAATAGGCTCTTCAGTAATTTCATGTAACTCTGCAGGAATATTTGATTCAATAGCTGCTTTTAAAGCTGTTAAATCTACATCTGGACTTTCAGGCATTACTTTTAAAGTTGCTACAACTTCTCCCATAATCATTCCTCCAATATAAATAATTAATAATAATTAATAAACTTAAATTAAAAAATAAACTTAAGCTTAAGGTCCTTCAAAACCACATTCACATTTATAAGCATGACCGAAAGTACGGCAACTTTCACATCTAGCGATGAGTTTTCCACATTCTGGACATTTAAATTGAACATAAGGTTCAATTAGAGGTATTTCTTGTTTACAAGATTGACATTTTACTTTTTCCATATATATCACCAAATATAATAAATATTATTTTTATTTCTATATAAATTTAATCATTACTCAAATAAATAACAAATTGATTATTATCAAGATTACAAGTGAATAAAAACAATTAATGATTAATTATGTATGTATAAGGAAAATCACAAAATTCCTCATTCATTATAGATAAAACTCTTTTAGGAATTTTACCATTTACAACATAACAATCAAATCCATATTCTTCAAGTAAAACAGGCAACATTAAGTCAATTGATGATTCGTCAAAAGATAGTAGTTTTTTTACATCAATTTCATTAATAAATTTTGCATCTGCCAAAGATGGATTTTTATTATAAATACCATCAACATTAGTAGCTATTAAAAGTTTAGAATTTAATTTACTTGCTATAAATGCAGCAATAGAATCTGAGGTAATCTCCCAAGAATGCTTAAGAGACTCTTCATTGAGTATAATATCACTACAAAGCATGATTGGTATTTTATTAGAGCTAACAATATCTTTAGCTTGCTCAAATGAACTTGAAAGTTCACAAAATGTTAATTTATCACAGATTAATTTAGCTAAAATATCCATAGAATTAATAGCTACTTCATGAGTTACATCATTAGAAAATTCAATATTCTCATCATATTTTCTAACAAGATTAGCAAATTCACCACCACCAACAACTATTAAACAACTTTGCCCTTCGAGAGATTTTGCAAGTTCAATAGTATGTTTAGGAAATAAACTTCCACCAATTTTAACAACCCATTCAATAATATTATCACAACTAGATATTTATAAATGATAAATTAAGTAATAAGTATGATTTTAAGAATTTATAAAATCTATAAAATACTAATAATATAGTATCTATTATATATTTATTTTTAACATTTATATAATTTATTATTAGGTACTGTCAAAAATTATAGAATTAGAGAAAAATATCCAAAATTTAGTTTAGAAAAAATTATTTCTAAAATTAATAATTTGAGACTTAAATTCCCAAAATAAACCCAATTAACCTATTTCACATAAAATTCTAAAAGAGATTAAAATTTTAAAAAATTCAAAACCCCTATTTTTAACAGAAACTATTACTAAAAAAGAAAAATAGAAGATAATTGAATAAATTATTAAAAAAAATATAATAAAATTTAGTTAATATGAATTGTAACATATTCACTATTTCCCACATTTCTTACTGGCCATCCCCAACCTGCAAATCCTGAAGAAACAATTAACTTCATTTTTCCATAAACATATTCTCCATATACAGGCATACCTATAATATCAGTTGCTATATCATAAGGGAATAATTGACCCCCATGAGTATGGCCGGATATCATCAAATCTACACCTAATTTAGAAGCATTATTCATATCAACAGGCCTATGATCTACAAGAATAATAAATCTAGAATTATCAAGATTATTAGAATTTATAGAATTTTTGGAATTACTATTAACTATTTCAAGAATAGATTTTCTATTAAAATTACAATCCCATCCAATATCTGTTCTACCTATTAAAACAATATCCCCATTAATTGTAATACTTTCATCTTCTAAAATCTTGATTCCATTAGATTTTATACAATATTCTAACTCTTCATCACTATAAGTTCTTGAATTATCAATATAATCTGTTATATCAGGTTGTCTATCATGATTACCATATATGAAATAAGTACCATATGTTGCATTTAATTTACCTAAAATAGAAAATACTTTATGCATCTCTTCATTAGTAACACGCTCATCAACAATATCCCCATCTAGAATAATAATATCCGGATGTAAACTATTCATCTCATCAATTTTATTCTCAAGAACTATAGGACTCTGAGTATTAGCATAATGTAAATCACTAAATGCTAAAATAGTGTAGGATTCATTAATTTTATCTGTTGTAATATTATATTCTGTATTTACAACATGATTTTCTTGATAAACTCCAGCTACAACAATAATTAAAAATATTATTACAATTAACGCTCCATTTTTATATAATTTTAAAAATTTACTCTTTTTAATCCCACCATAAGATAACCTATTTGTAACTAATTTGAAGATAATCATCACAATATCAGTAATAACTGTTGCAATAAATATATAAAATAAAGTCATAAATGGTAAAGACCATGGATTTATTCCACAAATCAGAGTATAAGTAATTAGTATTAATCTTAAAGTTAAACTATATTTTTTTGAGATATTGTAATATTCAAATAATTTCTTTAATCTGAAAAAGAAGTATATGCTTATTACAATTGAAAAGATTAATCCAATAATAATATAATCTGGATGATACCCCATTGTATACAAATGAACAAGATTCATAATAACACCATAACACACATTATAAAACACTTTATAATTCAATAATTAAATTAAAGTAATTTCAAATCTCCCGTGATTTTGTCTAGAATTTCATCTTCATCAGGCCCTAAACCTAAAACAGTAATAGAAGATGCTGGGATTTGAGTTCGACCTGCATCGGTTACTAAATAGTTAGATATATTATTTGCAATAGCAGCTTCTTTAAGTTTAAATAATTTTTCAACACAAGGTACTTTTAAAACTACTTTTGCATAAGATTCATTTTCCCATTTTTTAATTTTATCTTTATCACATCTTTTATAAGACCCAAGAGAAGCATGACAACATTGAGCAGCTATTTTTCCCTTACCCATCTTTAAATCAGTTCTAACAACCATTACTTGTTTCATAATATCGTCCCAATATAAAAAAACTTTAAGTAAATGATTTTATATCCCATATTTTATTTAAATTTAACAGTATTAATAATTTATATAAAATTATAAGGATTATCATATATTTAATGAGAATTAATATAATTAATAAATCCACAATTAAACCCATAATAAAAAAAATTACTAAAAAATTAACAACAAATAATTAATTAGTAGCATCATAAGTTATCTTAACACCAATATTAAAAGTATCACTTAAATCTTTGGGAAATTGTTCTTCCCCATATTTAACTTTAATTTTTTCATCAAAATCAGATAATTCATACTTAATATAATCTGAGAATTGATAAATATTATAAACATACTTAGTATAAGGTTTTTTAAATATTCCCCCAAAGTAGATTCAATTTTTGAGAAAATATATTTATAATCAAAATTTTTATCATTCCCTTGTTTTTCTGTGATATTCATAGTTAAAAATAAAAATAATATACATTCTTTAGGTGAGATAACACTATAATTTTTATCATAAACAAGATGAAGGAACATTAAATGTTCAAAAAAGACCTCACCCTCAGTTAAATCTCAAAATAAATAAGATTTCCAAGAATTATTTCATCAAATCATTTAATTAAGATTTAAATCATCTTTTACAGGGCACATATCATATGAGCTCCACCTATTTACAACAAACAACTTTTACATCATGTAAAAATCAATTCATATAACTTAATTACTACAACTTCATAATCTGAATTAATGATTTAATACCTTCAAGAACATTATTTAAAATTTGAGCAGTGCTTGCATCTTTTGGACTACCATTTATTGCAAAAAATTTCATTTTCCTTATTTAATAAATCCATAGAATATATAAAATAACACAGTTTACATTATAAGAAATAAATATAAACAACCAATTATAAAATATAATTATTATAATTTATATGCTTAT
>JAZLLL010000239.1:0-4628 GCA_045598125.1 Methanobrevibacter sp.
ACTACCATTTAGTTTATATTACTTAAGATATATAACTATAAAATGGATATATGTTAATATATTATAAGTTTATACCTACAATAAAATAATTAATTGACTTATAAATATAAAACAATATCACTTGAAAATGGAGTTTATACAATGAGTATGACAGGAAAAAAAATTAGATTAGAAAGGATTATAAATAGAAAAACAAAAAGAACTGTTATTGCACCTATGGATCATGGAATTTCTGATGGTCCAATACCAGGAATTGTAGATATTGATAAAACTATTGAAAATATCTCCCAAGGTGGAGCAGATGCAGTACTTATGCACAAAGGAATTGTAGGAAGAGGCCATAGAGGTTATGGTAAAGATATTGGTCTTATTGTACATTTATCTGCAAGTACCTCTTTAAGCCCAGATCCAAATCAAAAAGTAACTGTCACTTCTGTTGAAAAAGCTATTCAATTAGGTGCAGATGCTGTATCTGTACATGTGAATGTTGGATCTGAAAATGAAGCTGAAATGTTAATGGAACTTGGAGAAATATCTGAAACTTGTAGTTACTGGGGAATACCTCTCCTTGCTATGATGTATCCTAGAGGAAATAAAGTAACAAGTGAACATGATGTAGAAATGGTAAAACATGCTGCACGTGTAGGTGCTGAACTTGGTGCAGATATTGTAAAAACTAATTATACTGGTGATCCTGACTCTTTCAAAGAAGTAGTTGATGGTGCTTTAGTCCCAGTAATCATTGCAGGAGGCCCAAAAGTAGAAACTAACAGAGATCTTTTAGAAATGGTTAGAGACTCATTAGAAGTTGGAGGAGCAGGAGTTGCATTTGGTAGAAATTTCTTCCAAGCAGAAGATCCAAGAAAAATAACTAAAGCAATCTCAGAAGTTGTCCATAAAGATTTAGATGTTGAAGAAGCTTTAAAAATCATTGACCAATAATTTCAGAATAAAAAAAAATCAAAACTGTTATTAAATTTTAGAAAAAATAAAAAATACAAAGGAGGTTAAAAATTGTCAAATAAATTTGCATGGATTATGTCACCAGATAAAAATTGGGAAGACAAAAAAGAACTAATAACAACAGGACTTGAATCTGGAATAGATTATATTCTCGATTTAAAAGATGAAGAGAATATCAAAAAAGTTGGAAACTTTAACATAATATCAAATAAAGAGGATGCTGACATATATTTAATTGGTATTGATGGAGAAGGTGACAACACTTATGAACTTAAAGATTTAAATAGTTCAAAAGATATTGCTAAAGCAAAATCATCAAAAAATGAAGGAAAAGTGGTTTGTGCATATGTTGAAATTATTGATAAATTACATGAACAATTAGCTGTAAATATTGGTAAAATCGTTGATTATGTGATTCTTGTCGGTAGAGATTGGACAGTTATCCCCCTTGAAAATATTATAGCAGATTTACAAAAAGAAGATGTTAAAATAATAGCTGCTGTTAAAGATGCAAGTGAAGCAAAAGTAGCTATTGAAACATTAGAAATAGGTACTGATGGAATAATCTTTGAAGTAGAAGATTTTACACAGATAAAAGAAATATCTAACCTAATTGAAACAATTTCAAGTGAAAAATATTCCTTAGAAGATGTAACTATAACTAATATTAAATCTTTAGGTTCTGGAGATAGAGTTTGTATTGACACAACAACTATGATGAAAGAAGGAGAAGGAATGTTAGTTGGATCATATTCAAAAGCTATGTTCTTTGTACATAGTGAAACCTTAGAAAGTGAATATGTTGCATCAAGACCATTTAGAGTAAATGCAGGACCAGTTCAAGCTTATGTTATGGTTCCTGGTGGAAAAACTAGATACCTTAGTGAACTTGAAACTGGAGATGAAGTTTTAATTTTAGATAATGAAGGAAATACTAAAATTTCTATTGTAGGTAGATCTAAAATTGAAAAAAGACCTTTAATTCTTGTTGAAGCAGAATTTGAAGGTATGAAAATAAAATCTTTACTCCAAAATGCAGAAACCATTAGATTAATTAACGAGAATAAAGAACCTATATCAGTAACTGATTTAAAAGCGGGATATAAAGTAAAAGCTTATATTGATACTAATGCAAGACATTTTGGAATAGCTATTGAAGTAAATATTACTGAAAAATAATTAAAGTATCAATAGTTTATAAAAAAAATAATAGTTTATAAAAAGAGGAATAAAATGAACACAAAAGAATCTGAAACTATACGTAGTTTTTTAGCTATTGAAATAGATGACAAATTATCCTCTAAAATTTTAAAAATTCAAGATTCTTTTAAAAAAACTAATTCAAATATTAAGTATGTTTCATCTGAAAACATACATATCACATTAAAATTTTTCGGAGCTGTTGATGAATATAAACTTAAAGAAATTGAATTAGCAATTAATAATGTTATTGAAAAACATTCCTCTTTTGAATTAACTATTGAAGGTTGTGGAAATTTTCCAACACCCAATCTAATTAAAGTAATTTGGATAGGAATTACTAAAAATAAAGAGTTAATAAATCTCCAAAAAGATTTAGATACAGAATTTAAAAAGATAGGATTTAAAAAAGATAAAAACTTCATTTCACATCTTACAATTGGACGAATAAAAAATCAAAAGAACAAAGATAAAATTAAAAAAGTAATTAAAGACAATGAAAATATTAAAATAGGTAAAATGAGAGTAAGTAAATTATATCTTAAAAAAAGCACACTTACACCAAAAGGCCCTATTTATAAAAACATTAAAACATTTAATTTAGATTAGAGATGATAAAATGAATTCCATATTCAAAAGAAAAAGTATAAGACAATTTAGAGATTTGGAAATTGAAGATAAAAAAATCGAAAAGATATTAAAAGCAGGAATGCAAGCACCTTCAGCACATAATAGCCAACCTTGGGAATTTATTGTTGTTCAAAATAAAGAATCTATTAATAAAATATCAAACATGAGCAAATATGCAAAACCTGCTCAAAATAGTGCTTGTTGTATTATAACACTATGTAATATGAATTTAATTAAAGATAAAAAAACAGAAGCTTGGATTCAACAAGATATGAGTGCTTGTACTGAAAATATTTTAATTCAAGCTGTTGAAGAAGGTTTAGGTGGAGTATGGCTAGGAACTTATCCTGATGAAGAACGTTCAAATTATTTAAAAGAAATATTTGAAGTACCAAATCATCTTATACCCTTTTCAGTTGTTGTTCTTGGTTATCCTAAAGAAGAATATGATACTGAAGATAGATATGATGAATCAAGAATTCATTATGAAATTTATTAAATAAAAATCCTCCACAAATAACATAACTAAAAAAAAACATCCTTAAAAGTTAATTTTAATTAAAATAAGTTAAAGAAAAGTGAAAGAATTAAAATTAAATAAAAAAATTATAAAAAAAGCATTAATAAAAAAATAATTGAAAAATATAAAGATTATTCCATTAAGTTAATTTCTTCACTATCATAAACCATAATATTAGATTCTTCAGTAAATACCTTAGATAATTGATCAAATACTTTAAAATGACTTGAATTAATATGATTATTTAAACCACCAATATCTTCCCATTTTTCAATAAACATGAATCCATCATCATCAAGAGAACTAACAAAATCATAAGAAATATTTTTTTCTTCTTTTCTAGACATATCCACCAAATCACTTGCAAGCCTAATTAAATTGGTTTCATTATTTTCTCTAGGTATAATCTTAGCTATAACAATAATCATACATCAACCACCATTAAAAATTATATATTTATTCAAATGGAATACCAGTAATCCTAAGTCCACCATAATGAGATTTATATTTAATATTTAATCCAATCAATAATGGAGTGATTTTTTCAATTACTCTAGATTTTTCTAAAATACCACAATCTAAAGTTCTAATACCTGGAATTTTATTAATAATATCTGAAGCTATTTCTTTAGATTCTTTATCATCACCAGCAATTAAACAATCACAGTCAATTTTTTCGGGAATATTAGATAAATGAGAGTTACTGATATTACAAAATGCACAAATAACCTTTGCTCCAGTACCATCTAATATTTTAGCAGTTCTTTCAGCAGCAGATCCTTCCATTAAATCTATATATCTAAATGGTTTTCCACCAATAGCAGTTTCCAAAGGAACAGTTGCATCCATAACAATTTTATCAGTACAAAATTCTTTAATTCCTTCTAAAGTAGGTTTTTGAGCAGATAAAGGGACGGTAATAATTAAAACATCACCCTCTTTTGCAGCATCTTCATTAGCCATGCCCCTCATATTAGATAAATCATAATCAGATAATTCTTCTTTAGCTTCTTCAACAACAGTTAAAGCTTTCTCTTCTTTACGAGAACCTATAATAACATCAAAACCAGCAATGGCTAAACGTTCACCAATTCCTAAACCTTGTGGGCCAGTTCCACCAATAATACTAACAATCATAATAATTCCTCTTATTAAATAAAGCAATATATATTTACTAAATATCTAAAAATAAATTAAAAAGCAATATAATATTTACTAAATATAAATATATAAAAATAAATTAATAAAGTTTTTTATATAATTAAAAGTACTGATGATAAAAACTAAACAAAGAATATACCTACAAAATATAATT
>JAZLLL010000240.1:0-4223 GCA_045598125.1 Methanobrevibacter sp.
AAATATTTTATGTTTAAATAATATTATTTTATGGAAATTATTTTATAGACTTAATTATTAATAATCTTATATATTAAATTATAAGATTTAAGACTTAATTTTAAAATTAAGATTTTACTTATTAAAACATCTAAATATAGTTTAATTTAAACTATTTAAGAATGCCATAAACCATGGAGATTACAATACTCAATAGCTTTCACATCTTCTATTTCTACATTAACATCAAATATTGCTTTTGGTTCTTCTCCTGGAATTAAATTTGCACGATACACTTTATCTCCTACTATTAATTCAACAAATACAATATGGTGTTCATCTTCCATAGGGTGTGTAACTTCTCCTATTTTTACAACAATTTTTCCATCTTCTTTTGTGATTATGGGAATATGTTTAGCTCCTCCTTCTTCTAATTGTTTTGGTTTTAATAATTCCATAACTTGACCACAACAATTTAATTCTCCTTTTCCATTGTCAATTACTTCAACAATATTTTTACAAATATTACATTTATAAATTTCACTTATTTCAGTCATTTTATCCCTCATTAACTCATATTTTTATTTTACTTTCTTTAAGGTTTTATTATGAGTTATTTAATAATTGTTCGTACTATTATTTATAGTTTTATATTTTACAAACATTATATTTTGTAAGGTAATTTGTGTGTAAATTTTTAAAGTTTAGGTATTAGTTTATTAATTTATTGATTTGTTAAATAATTATTTTTATATAAAATAATCGAGTAATATAATAATATATAAAAGGAGATTAAAGTTATATTTAATGTCTTTAAAATTCTATAATAAATATAAAATTTAAAAATTTAATCAAATTAACAAATATTTGATTATTAATTAATTATGGTGTTAATATGAGTTTAATTATTGCTTATATTGGAAAAAAAGGATGTGTTATGGCAAGTGATAAACGCAAAATTGCATATTTTGGCCATAAAGAAAACCGTGAAGCTTTAGAACAAGAGCTTTATTCTGGATTATTAACTAATGATGATGAGTTATATGCTCGTGCAGAAGAGCTTGATATTACTTTAAAAGTTACTGATGATGCGTGTAAATTAAAAGATATTGAAAATGTTGTTGTAGGTGAAGTTAGTTCTAAAGGCACTACTGAAACTAAAAGAAAACGAATATATGGTACAACAAATGGTTTTCAAATTGTGGAGCTTTCAGGTTCTGAAATTACTGGTGTAAATAAAGGTGATGCATCTATTATTTTATTTGGTAATAAAATTACTAAATCTTTAGCTAATGAGTTATTAAATAAAAAATGGAAAGCAAGTTTTAGCTTAAAATATATGGGTGAACTTTTTGGAAATATAATTGAAGAAGTAGCTTCTAAAACTCCTTCTTTAGGAAAAAATTATGATGTTATGATTAAACAAGCAGATTTATCTAAAGAAGAATCTCAAAAATATCTTGATGAAATTGTAGAGAGAGATGTAAAACTTTTAGCTAAATTTAGAACAAAACTTCAAGAAGATTTATTTAAACAAAATGAACTTATTAAATTAGCTTCAACTATTATTGATGAAGGGAGTATTGGTAAAGTAGAATTAGTGGATGATAATATTCTTCAAGTTAAACTAAATTCTAATGTCCGTGCTTTTGATACTAATTGGAAATTACTTTCTAAACCTAATGAACTTGTTATGATGTTTGTTGATGAGGGGAATGTTTCTTTAGGTGATGAAATTATTATTGAAAATGAAACTTTAGGTGTTAAAGGTAAAAATGTAAAATTATCTTGTAATATTATTTTATGTCATTTAAAATAATTATTTTTTTAATATTATATGTTATTTATTTTTAATTATTGGAGGGTATATGAAAATAATATTTTTAGGGACTGGTGGTGGAAGATTCGCTTCTATCAGTCAAAAAAGGATGACTGGAGGGTTTAGAATTGATGATTTTGATGGAAAGAATTATCATATAGATCCAGGACCAGGGGCACTTGTTCGTAGTTATCAATTTGGTGTAAATCCTTCTAATTTAGATGGTATTTATGTTTCACATTCGCATACTGATCATTACAATGATGCTGAAATTCTTATTGAAGCTATGACTAGAGGTATGACTAAAAATCATGGTATTATTATGGGGAGTCAAAGTGTATTTGAAGGATATAAAACTTGGGGTCCTGCTATTTCAAAGTATCATAGAGCTAATTCTAAGAATTTAATATTAAGTCCTAATAAAATTAAACATCTTCCATTTTTATCTATTAAAGGAACAAAAACTATACATGGTGATCCTACTTGTGTTGGTTTCCAAATGGAGAATAAAGAGGGTTTTAAGATTTCTTACACTTCTGATACTAAATATTTTGATTCATTGCATAAATATCATAAAGGTGCAGATATTTTAATAGCTAGTGTTCTTAGGTCTGGAACTAAATCTATTAATGGACACATGTGTACAAATAATTTTGCTAATTTAATTAAAGAAGTTAATCCTAAATTAGCAATTATGACTCATTTTGGTTTTAAAATGCTTTCTGCAAATCCTGTAGAAGAAGCAAAAAAAGTTTATAGAAAAACAGGTGTTAAAACATTAGCTGCATTTGATGGTATGAAAATTGAAATAAATGAAAAACATCCAGAAAAATCAGAAATGATTAGACTTAAAGACAAATTTTCATTCCATTCTAAAGACAATTCAAGTTCTGAAAAAATTATTAAATCTAATAATTATTATAATAAAAAAAAGAATAATCAGAATAAGAATTATGTTAAACACAATAACTCTAAATATGATAAAAAGTAAGTTAAAATTATTTAAATTACTTTTTTCTTTTTTATTTTTCTTTGTGTTGTGTTTTTTGTTTTTTTTAATCTTTTTTAAGATTTGTAGGGTGTATGAATCCGGATCGAATCATGTGATCTGCTAAAACTATTGCTGTTGCAGATTCACTTACAGTAGTTATTCTTGGACAAATACAAGGATCATGTCTTCCATGGATTTCAATTGTTGTATTTTCTTTTGTTTTTAAATTAATAGTTTCTTGTATTTTTGAAATAGATGGTGTTGGTTTTACTGCTATTCTTGATATAATAGGCATACCATTACTCATGCCTCCAAGTATTCCTCCAGATGAATTAGTTTTAGTTAATATCTCATTCTCATTATTATAATAAAATTCATCATTTATTTCTGATGCTGAAGCAAGAGTTACATCAAATCCAAAACCTATTTCTACACCTTTTACTCCATTTATCTCCATCAATGCTTTACTTAATTCACCATCAAGCTTTCCAAATACTGGTTCTCCACATCCTACAGGTAATCCAACCGCTATAGTTTCAACAATTCCTCCAACAGAATCTCCTTCTTCTTTTTTCTTAATTATTAATTCTTCCATATCTTTTGCAACTTCTAAATCACCACAGCGTACTGGAGTTTTATTAATATTTTTTTCAATTTCATAAAATGGAGTACTTTTAGCCATAATATCTCCAATTTGAACAACATGAGATATTATTTTTATTCCTTTAGTGGCTAATAATTTTTTTGCTATTGCACCACCAATTACATGACCTATAGTGGTTCTTCCACTTCCACGACCTCCACCACGATAGTCATAGTTTCCATATTTTTTAATCCAACAATAATCTCCATGTCCTGGTCTAGGAGTATCTTTAATTGAGGAATAATCTTTAGATTTTTGATTTGTATTATATATAACTCCTGCAATAGGAGTTCCATCTGTTTTACCTTCAAAAATACCAGATAAAATTTCTATTTTATCAGATTCTCTTCTTGATGTGGTCAATTTACTAGTTCCAGGTTTACGTTTATCTAATTCTTCTTGAATATCTTTTTCATTAAGTTCTAAATTAGCAGGACATCCATCTACAATTGCTCCAAGAGCTTTTCCATGACTAGAACCAAAACTTGTAATTTTGAATATTTTTCCAGTACTATTTGTCATTTTTTGCCTCTTAAATTTTGATTGAGATAATTATAAATAATATATATTATCTATTTTTATTATTAAATACTTATTATTTTATTACTTTTTATCTTTAATTTTTTAGTTTTTATTTATTATCCTTTTTAAATAGTTATTTGGGTTTTAATAATTTATTATTATCTTTTATCTTTTTTTTTTAACACTATTTTTATATTTAGGTTTTAACAAATTTGATAGTAAGATTATTTTATAATTAAATTTTAATTAATATAATATAATTTAATAAA
>JAZLLL010000241.1:0-5637 GCA_045598125.1 Methanobrevibacter sp.
AATCATTTCCTTCATCTTTCTTTAAAATTTGTTCTTCATAGATAGAATCATATGTATCACTAAATACAGGATTAAAATTAATTTTTGATAAAAATTTATTTAATCCTTTAGATTCCATATTAACATCATCAACAGTACACAAAATACCTAATTTACCTGATTTAACAAATTCAGGAAATTTAAATTTATCCTCTAAAATTTCAAGAGCATCTTTTTCTGCAACTGTAAAAAACAAATCAAAATCATACATACTAAATGATCCATTAACTACAAAATTAGGGAATAATGAATCAGCTATTTTTTCAATAATTAAACAATTTTTATCATTCCCAATAAAAATAGCAATTTTACAAGGAGCAATCATATCTTCAAAATATTCTTGAGAATTCATTACCCAATCTTCCCAAAGTTGCTTATTATATACTTTCTTAAGTTTTACCATAAAAACACCTTAATATCAGTATTAAAAAAAAATACTAAAAATCAATTATAAAATAAAAAAAAATAATAAAAAATTAAGTTAATCTCTTAATTCATTTAATTATTCTTCAATAATTTATTTAATTTAAGATTTATTAAAAAAAGTCTACTTATTAAAAAGTTATATTTATAAATTAACTTATACTTTAATTAATAATCTATAAAATTTATTTAAAATTTTTATAAATTCATTATTTTGGTTTGTATCTAGCATAAAAACCATCAGTATCTGCATAAATTGCATAAAAACCATAGTTTTCAGCTTCATCCATTGCTTTTTTAATATGTTGACGTCCCCAAGCAGTAATAGCTTGAGCGCATTCAAATGAATACCATCTAAATCTTGAAAATCCATAAACTCCATACATTGTATTAGCTAATCTTTTTAATGCTTGTTGTTGTACATCAAGACTTTTCTTAAGAATAATATCATCCGTATTTTTCATCATTGTTTTAATTTTAACTCTCTCAGCCAAAATATCTCCCATAACCGAAGGAATAAAACCTTGAGGTTCTTTTTTAAACTTATGATGATGTTCAGGACATATATAATAATCTTCTGAATCATTTGATTCAAAGTCTAGATTATAATTATTAATTTTATCTTGAATACTTCCAGAATCAAAATTAGAATAATTATTTAAACTTTTGTCTTTAATAAGAACATCTGGAGAAATATTTTTTGAAATAATAAGACTAGGATATAGACTTCTAAAATCAAATTGAACTAAATTTTCATGAAGCCCCTTCTCTGGTTCTTTAACATATCCTCCAGAATTATTTCCTCTATCTTTCATTATATTTTGAGGAATATTCGGTTTATTTGGAATAATTTCATTAATCTCATATGCTCTTCTTACTAAATACCATTCTGCTTGTTGACCTGTAGCCATACGAGTTACATCAAAAAAGGGTTGACCAACAATACGAGTAAGTTCTAAATTAAGAGGTAATGTTTGTTCAGCTATCTTTAAAGTAGATACAACATCATCTAAAGAATATTTAAATAAATTTTTAAGTTCTTCTCCACCATTATCCCAGAAAGTATAAATTAAATCTCCAGGAACATCAATTTTCTCCTCACCAAACAACTCAAAATAAACTCTCTCTAAAGTGTATCTATCTAATGACATATATCGTCTCATAACTAAATATAAATCTACATGAAGAAGTCCTTTAATAGTAGCTGCATTAGTATAACCCCTTCTTAAAAATTTAAGATTAGATCCATCCATACCTAAATCTAAATCTACACCCAAAATTTTAGCACGATCTCTAAGATAAGGAAAATCAAAGTTATCTGAATTATATCCAATTATAATATCAATGTTAGAATCTTTTACTGTTTTTACAAAAGATTCAATCATTTCTTTTTCGGAATCAACAGTTTCAATAAATTTCATTTCATCTTCATCAAACTCTTTACCCTTAGTAGATATTACTTTAGAAATTCCTACATTACTATCAATCCCAATCATTATAATCTCATCTTCATCAGGATTTGGCATTCCATGAGGATTCCTAACTTCCAAATCAAAGCTCATCATTTTAAAATCTTGAAAATCTGCACTAATTGTTTTAGGATTTTTAGACAATTTTATAATAGTTACATCTTCATTATCAATTGATTCAAATCCATCTAATTCTTCACCAACAATTTCAATCTCAGCCATAGGAGTTAAATTTTTATCAATAAGATACCTCCTATAAAATGGAATATCATGTTCACGAATTTCTAAAACAGACTCTAAGTCCCGTATAACATCCCTATATTTTGGAACTTCTTGAGGATGTTTAAAACTAATTTTAATAAACTCTTTTGGAATTTGAAAATCTTTTAAATTTACAATTTCAAGACAATTTATTTTAATTTCTTTCTCATTTTCAAGATTTAATAAATCAGAACAACACTCCTTAATATTATCAACAGGCACTATATAAAAATAAGGAATAAAAGAATCATCTAAAACTATAATATCTTTTTTAGTATTCATTTCTTTACCAAATAGTCGAATAACTGGCTTTTCTTCATAAGTAACATAATCAATATCTAAAAGTAAAAAATTCATTTTCATTAAATCACCTAAAAAACATATATCAACTATTTAATTAAAGAATCATTATTCTTAGCATTCTCATCAATTACTTCTTCTTTATAAGTTTTAATAACTGCAAAAGTAATTCCTAAAATTAAAGGCCCTAAAATAAAACCAATCAATCCAAAAATTAAGGGTCCTGCCATAAAACCTAGAAGAAGAACCATAGAATGAATATCAGCATATTTACCAGCTAATGCTGGACGAATATAAACATCCGCCATACTAAGACCACAACCAAATATTAGAGTAAAAATAACTCGGATAAAATTACCGTTAAATAAATCAATTATAGTTAAAGTACAATAAACTGGCCATGGCCCAAAAATAGGAATTAACTGACAAATTCCAGTTATAATTCCTAAAAATAAAGGATAAGGATAACCTAAAATACCAAAACCAATTCCTGCAATAATTCCAATAATAATAGCAGTTAAAAAATGCCCATAAAATATACTTTTAATAACACTTTCAACTTCTAAAAACATCTTATTTACTATAGAAAACATATCTTTAGGGATAAAAGCATATACATACTCCATTAACTTATCTCCATCTCTTGCAAAGTAATAAGTTGAAAATATTAATGTAAAAATTTGAATAGAAAGATTTGGGAAGGATTTTACAATATTTATAAAATAATCTAAAATCCAATTAAACAGATTATTTATTAATTTAATCATATAATTAGAATAAGATTGTATAGCTGGTCTGAAACTATAAGGAACATTATTCATAATAACACTAACTGTTTGATTTACATCTAAATTAGCAAAATTAATATTATTTACACTAACAAAAGAACTTGCAAAACCTAAAACAACATAAACTAAATAACCACACAATAACAAAATAGGTATTAGTAGAAGAATTATAGCTAAAATAATTGAAATAGACCGATATTTAAGCTTAAGTTGTAACTTATGAACAATAGGACCTATACCATAAGCAAAAATTGCACCTAAAATTACCATATCCAATATAGGAATTAAAGTAGCGAATGAAATAGCCAATAAAATTATAATAAAGATTATAGGAAAACTTAATTTTTTAATATACTCCATCATTTAGATCACATAAAATAGAATTAACTTTAAAGTTCTAAATAACAATAATAATCTTCAATATATTATTACCCTAATAACGAAGTTATTGAATATAAACTTATTTAAATAGAAACTTATTTTTTATAAAAATTTTTTAAACCAGAAGAATCCCTACGATAAACTCCAAATTCATCAATCTGAGACAGTTGATCCGAATTAAAAACTGGTCCTTCAGCACAAATTCTCCAACCAACATTATCTACACAACATTGACCACAAATACCTATAGCACATTTCATATATCTTTCCAGAGAATATTCTCCATCAATTTTATTGTTTTGTAGGAAACCAAATAAAGGAACCATCATAACTTCTGGACCACAAACTACCACCCAATCATATTCTGTTTTAGATATTAATTCCATAACTCTGTGAGTTGCAAAACCCTTAAATCCACAGGACCCATCATCAGTACAAGTATAAACATTAGCTCCACGATTAGCTAAACGCTTATGAAATAACAATTCTTCTTTAGTTGTAGCTGCACAAACAACATCAATATTTGTATGTTTAAGAGCTTCTTCAGCAAATGAAGCAATTGGAGCCATTCCAACCCCTCCACCAACTGCAAGTACATTCATACCTCCCAGTTCTGTAGAAAATCCATTACCATAAGGTCCTCTAAGACCTAATTTATCACCTACTTTCAAAGTATGTAACTCTTTTGTAAATTCACCTACTTTCTTAACAGTAATTCCAATTTCCCCTTTATTCACATTAATATAAGAAATAGACATTGGCTTTTCATCTTTAAAATTCCAGACCATAAGAAATTGACCTGGTGAAGGAATATTTTCACCAAACATAGCCCAATCAAAAATAAAAGTTTTAATTGTGGGAGTTTCATTGATGATTTTTTTAATTTCTAACACATTAGGTACATTCTTCATAAAAAAACACTCCTTAAAATTATAAATTATCATCCCTATGAGCAAAACCAACCATTTCATTAATATTATTAAAATCACTATCTGCTAAAAACTCTGACAATTTCATTCCAATATCTGAAAATATTTCGGGACCTTCATAAATAATAGAAGTTCCAATTTGAACAGCACTTGCTCCAGCATATAAAAATTCAATGACATCTTCATAATTACGTATTCCACCAACACCTACAATTGGAATATCAATTACAGAGTAAACATCATAAACACAACGAATAGCTATTGGTTTTATTGCAGGTCCACTCATTCCCCCAAATTTATTAGATAAAATAGGATTTCCAGTAACTATATCTATTTTCATACCCGGACCTAGTGAATTTATTAGAGTAATGGCATCAGAACCACCTTCTTCCGCAGCAATAGCTATCTCTTTAATGTCCGTCACATTAGGAGTTAATTTAGATAAAACCGGAATATCAACAACATCTTTAACAGATTTAACAATTTTTTTAGTTAATTCTGGGTCCTGACCAATAGCTGCTCCACATCCTCCCATAGCATGAGGACATGAAACATTCAACTCAATCATATCTACTAAATCAGCTATTTCACTAGCAACATAAGAAAAATCATCAGTATTAGCCCCATAAATAGAAGCTATTGAAACACCATTATTCCTATCAATAACCTCTAAATCTTCTTTAAATGCCTCAACTCCAGGACTTGAAAGTCCTACTGCATTAATAATACCTCCTTCAACTTCAACAGTTGTAGGATTACAATATCCTTCATTTGCTTCTTTAGAAAAGGATTTAGTAACTACAGCACCAGCACCAGAATCTAAAACCCAATTTAAAGAAGACCCGTGACTTCCAAGAATTCCTGCGGCAAGCATTAAAGGATTTTTTAATTTAATACCGCACAATTTAGTTTCTAACATAAATATCCTCCATAATATTAATACATTACAACTTAAAATATGAAAATATATTGATTTACAGCTTCAAGAATTTTAAAATATAAGTTTTATCTGTTTAAAAATATAATTCTATTATATACTATTTTAAT
>JAZLLL010000242.1:0-13307 GCA_045598125.1 Methanobrevibacter sp.
ATATGATAAATTTTATTAATATTTTAAATTATATTTTAATATAAGAATTTAATTATTTTAAAAATTTGAATATCTAAAGTGATTTTATGAAGATTATTAAAACACCAATTAGTGAAAAAGATGTTTTAAATTTAAAAGTAGGGGATAAACTTTTTTTATCTGGTAAAATGTATTGTGGTAGAGATGCAGTTTTACCTAAATTAGTTAAATCTATTGAAAATGATGAAAATCAGTTTAATTTTGATTTTAAAGGAATGGCTATAATGCATACTGCAGTTAGTGATGCAGGAATAGCTCCTACAACAAGTAATAAAACAGAAATAGAATCTTCAATTGCTCCTTTATCTAAAGCAGGGGTTAAATTTCATATTGGAAAAGGTTCTTTAAGTGATGAAACTAAAATATATTTAGATAAATATAATTCTGTTTTTATTATAACTCCTCCTGTAGCAGCACTTCTTACAAATTCTGTTAAATCTAAAAAGTGTGTAGCTTATGAAAATGAGGGGATGGAAGCTTTTTATGAATTGGAAGTAGAAAATATTCCTGGAATTGTAGCTATTGCTCATGGTGAGTCTATTTTTTAGTTTATTTTAATTTTAGGGGATTATTATGGGTTTAATTCCTTATTCAAATTTAATTAGTAATTATTTAATTGAGGATAATGTAATTGATTAGGTTAATAAATGGATAAGATAGATGTAAGGGAAACAAAGAATGTATTAATGCACAATTTTCAATAAATAAAGAACAGCTTGCATTTTCAATTAGTTCTGAATTAGGTGAGGAAGATAATTATATTGTATATCCTAACCCTGATGTTAAAATATTAGAAAAATTAAGAGCAAATAAAACACGAACAGAACTTTTTAATGATTTACTTACTGAATTAGAGTATGAAAAAGTTAAATAATAAATTAAAAGAGGTTTTTAATATACTCTAGTTTTTTTCAATACTTTTATATAACTTTAGTTTTTTAATTTATTATTAAAAAAGGAGGGGTTTTCATGACAGATGTTTGTCCTTATTGTGGTTGTGAAAATATTAATTATAGAGTTGATACTTGTTTTTATGAATGTTGGTGTTGTGGAGCTACTTTTTCACTTCCAGACAATGTAAATCATGATGATTAATGTTAATTTTTTAATTTAGTACTATTATCATTTAAGTTTTGCAATATCTGCATTTAACGAATTTATTTAAACTTAATATTATTTATCTTTTTAATTTTTTACTATTTTTCATATTTCTTTTCAAATGCTCTTTTAAAAGGTTTTTATACTTCTTTTTTATAAAATATTATTAAATACTATTAATTTTATTAATAATATTAAATATTATTTTTTGTGATGTTATGCAAAGGAAAGGAGTAGCCAATTTACCATTACATGGAGGGCATGCGCCTAGATGGTTATTTAATCGTATGGTTAAGTTAGCTGGTGGTATAACTGATGTTATAGTTGATGAATATGGTCCTAATGAGTTTATTAGTAGGATATCAAATCCTTATTGGTTTCAAGCTTTTTCTTGTGTGCTTGGTTTTGATTGGCATTCTTCAGGTACAACAACTACGACTTTAGGGGCACTTAAATCTTCTATTAAACCAGAAGAACATGGAATTTATTTATCTGGAGGTAAAGGAGTAGCTTCTCGTAAGACTCCTGATGGAATAGAAAGAGCTGGAGATATATTTGGGCTTAAAACATCTTTGGTTGAAAGCATGATTAATTCAAGTAGATTATCTGCTAAAATAGATAACTCTTGTATTCAAGATGGTTATAATTTGTATGTTCATGACTTTTTTATTACTGAAAAAGGTGATTGGGCAGTTGTTCAACAAGGGATGAATATAAAAACTAAATTGGCTCGTCGTTATCATTGGATGAATGAAACTTTTGATGATTTTTTAGCAGATCCTCATACAGGAATATCATGTGATAATATCTCAAAAGAAACATTGAATATGGCTTCAAAAAAGAGTAAAGAATCTCAAAAAATAAGTGTAGATTTAATTAATGATAATCCAATTCACATTAGGGATTATTTTAAGCGAAAGGATGAAAATCAACTTCGTTTGACTGATTTTAATGTTGATGATGGAATTCGTTTTTCATTACCTAAACATCATGCAATTTTAGATATGGATTTATCTGATAGTGAATATGAAGTTTTAAAAAATGCTTGGGAAATTCAACCTGAAAATTATGAAGAACTTATTTTACTTAAAGGCATAGGTCCTAAAAAAATAAGAGCTTTAGCTTTAATATCTGATTTGGTATTTGGTAAACCAGCAAGTTGGAGAGATCCTGTAAAATACTCATTTACTCATGGTGGTAAAGATGGTTTTCCTTATCCTGTAGATAGAGAGGTATATGATAATTCAATTTCCATGGTGAGAGATGCAGTATATCAATCAAGATTAGATAAAAAAGATAAAATACAAGCTTTTAAACGATTAGATGATTTTATCTCTTAATTTTATTTAATTTTTTATTAATCTTTAAGTTTTTAAATTTTTATTTTATTTTTTAAAATTAGTTTAATTTACTAATTTTAATTAATCTAATCTTTTTTATTAATTTTTTTATTTTCTTCATGGATATTAACTGTTTTTCCATGAGCTGTTGGAATAACTTCAAAGACGGGGTCTTCAAACTCTAAATCGAATTCTGTCCCTTCCAGTAATAAATGTTGGAAAATAGCAAGTGCAGCTACTTCGGAGTGAGGTTGTGTTGTTACACTAACATTCCAATCTGCATTTTTATAAACTTTTGTAGGGACTTTTGCACCACCTACAACAATTAAAATATCTTTTTCACTATCACGAACTTCCTCAGCAATTTCATGAGCTTGTGATCCATACATGGTAAGATGAACAATTTTTCCACCATTTTCTCTCCAATTTAAAATAACTTCCATATAACTTTTATTATATTCTACTTCAAAATTTCCACCCCATCTATCTACAATATCTCTAACACTTTTCATTAAACTATGATCTTCTTCTCCACTTAACCATACTTTTTCAGCACCAAATGCTCTTGCAGTTAAACATACATGGGTAGTTATACGAGTGTCTCTTCCAATTCTATGATCTAATCTTAAAACTTGTATTCTCATTTAATTTCCTCTTAATCATAAGTTTTTAGTATTTTGTAAGTATAATTTTAATTAGTTTTAGTTAATTAAATTTTTAATTTATTAAAATAATGAAATAGCTATTATCATAAAGATTAATGCGAATAATCTTCCGAGTTCATTAGAAGCTCCAAGAACATCACCATTAGCTATTTTAAGATGTCTTTTACCAAATAATGATGCTAAAACTCCTCCAAAAATTCCTCCAATTATTCCAAATATTCCAATTGGTAGGTTTATGATTGTAGTTATTATAATAGCTATTATTAATCCTACAATATAATTAGTTGGATTTATGGAATCTATAAAGAATTTACCAATTCCTTCCTTACCTGCTTTTGAACTTATACAACAAGTTAAAAGTCCTACTTTAGCAGCTATTTCTGAAATTATTAATAATAAGAAAAGATTTAAATCAAGTATTTGATAAATTCCAGCAATAGTTATTGTTCCAACTATAAATAATGTAGATATTCCTCCAACTCCTGTAATTGGGTCTTTCATAACTTCTAATTTTCTCTCAGGAGATCCATGGACCATCATTCCATCACCTAAATCTATTAATCCATCAAGGTGATTAAATCCATTTATAAGTATGAAAAATCCGTAAATGATTGTTGCAGTTAAAAGTGGAGGCATATTTAAAAAGGTAGCTAAAATATAAGCAATAATTACTCCAATTAATCCAATTATTCCATTAATTATTGGCCAAAACCAAGTAACTCTAGCCATTTCTTCAATACTTGTGTAAACATTAATAGGTAATATTGTACTAAAAGTAGCTAAACCTAATATTGAACGAATTATTGAAGGTTTTTCTTTTTTAAAGTAATCATCATTATTTTCCTCTTGCATTCAAATACCTCAATTATTCTTCAAATATCTTAGACATACATCCTGCAATTAAACCTGCAAAGATATCATCAACCATTGGTCCAAGACCATAAATTATTCCAGGTTTAGCTTCATCGTATCTTTTGAAATTAAACTGGGCTTTAGTTCCAGCTATTTGGTTAGAGATAGCTAATCCTAAAACTTCATCAGTGTAAAGATATGCAGGATCATTACTTACATCAACTTCTCTTACTCTACCTTTTTGGAAGTCTTCTTCGGTTCTAATAGCTGCCATTAAAAGAGCAATTACATTAATGTCTGTAAGTGAGTGTATGATTTGTTTTTCAAGTTTTTCTTTTAAATCATCTGTTATTTCCACACCTACACAAAGTTCAAGACCAGCTTCTACTAAATCCCCAATTAAAATCCCTTCAGATACGAGATAATCAAGTATTCCTGTTGTAAGATTCATTTTTTCTACTGCATCTTCACAACTTATTGTTACTGCATCTTGGATTCTAATGGAAAACTCTTCCATATCAAAGTCTTCATTTTCATCATCATATTGCATATTTGTAATATCTAATCCAACTTCCATAACATACTCTTCATTTAAACTATCTTCGGGTAAATTAGAAGCAACTACTAAGAAATCTTGAGTATTTAATATGTTTGATATGTGTATTGGAAGGTTTAATGATTCAAAGAATTTTGCTTTTTGTTTAGTAGCTATTTTATAAAGTTGAATAAGTGCTTTTGGGCTTAATGCTTTATTTATAAGAATTATTTGACCAACATCAATTTTAGCATTTTCAAATCCTTTTTCGCTATTTAAAACTTTTAAACCTTCTGAAAAGTCTTCAATAACAATATCATTTGCCATAACTGTTACTATGCTAATATCATCATATGAGTTTATAATATATTGAATATCATTAAAATTTTGAGAAATATAACTACCTTCAATTTTATTTTCTTCTTTATAATTTTCTGTAAAATTAATTAATTCTTCTTCATTAAATTTAAATTCATTTTTTAAAATCATGATATTTTGAGTAATATCTATTCCGTCACTAACTTTCATATCACTAAATGTTAAAAAGTAGTCCTCATTATTTATGTATAATGCATCTGGATTTTTATTAATTTTTCCATTTAATAGTTTATTAGGCAATTTAATTCCTCATTTAATTTATTTTTTAAAAGATATTTAATAATTTTTTAAATTTTAATAATTCTAAACTAAATAATTTTACATTATTTATATTTGTTTTTTTAATTTATAAATTTAAATAATAAGATAAATATATTATATATAAATTAAATTATATAGGCATTGGTGCTTTAAATGGTATTTATAATTGATCCTCAAAATGCAGGTATTTCTGGCAATATGTTAGTTGGTGCTCTTGTAGATATTGGTGCAAATAAGAATAATATTAAAAGAGTTATGGAAGAAGTGTCAAAACCTTTTGGAGGTGTTGAGGTTTCTTTAGATAAAGTTAATAAATCTGGAATTGAATCTACTTTCTGCAGTGTATCTGTTATTCATGAGGAACATGATAATAATCATCATATTTCTTTCCCTAAATTTATATCTAAGATTGATAAGTTGAAAAATGAGGATATTTCTGGTTTAACTAATGACATGGTTGATTTAGCTAAATTAGTTTTTGAAAGAATAGCTTTTTCAGAATCAAGAGTTCATGGAAAAAGTATGGATAAAATTCATTTTCATGAAGTTGGGGCTGCTGATGCAGTAGCTGATATTTTTGGAACAATATTTGCATATTTTGATTTAGGATTAGATAAAGAAAAGGTTATAGGTTTACCTATTGCTCTTGGTGGAGGGACTATTGAAACTCTTCATGGTCAGATTCCTGTTCCAGCTCCCGCTACTTTAGATATTCTTAAAGGAGAATTTAATAATTCAATTAATGAAAATGGACTTAAAGAAGTTAAATCTTTTGGAGGTCCAATTAATGAGGAATTAGCTACTCCTACGGGTGTTGCTTTATATATGGAGTTATGTGATGAATTTTTAGAATTCATACCTATGATATCTCCTGAATTAATTGCTTATGGTGCAGGTTCTAAAGAATTTAATTTTCCTAATATTTTAAGAGTTATTAAATCGAAAAATGAAACTGAAAAACATAAAATTTCTGTTATTGAAACTAACATTGATCATATGTCTGGTGAAGAATTAGGATTTTTATTCGATATTCTTTTAATTGAGGGGGCTTTGGATGTTGCTATGATTCCAATAGTTATGAAAAAAAACAGGCCAGGGCATTTAATTAAAATTATTTCAAAAAATGATTCTGTTAATCATTTAGTTGATATTCTATTTAAAGAAACTGGTACTTTAGGGATTCGTATAAACGAAAATGTTCATAGAGGAATTGCTGAACGTAAATTAGTACCACTAGATATCAATATTAGTGGACATATTTATACTATTAATTTTAAAATAGGATTTTTAAATGATGAAATAATATCTCATAAACCTGAATATGAAGATATTCGTAGAATATCTGTAGAACAAGATATTCCTTTAGTTGAAGTTAGACAAGTAGCTAATACTATGATTCGTGACTTTTTAGAAAATGATTATGAATAATTGGAATGTGATTGTATGGTAAAATCTTTAAAATATTTAGTAAATTTATCAAGGTTCTCTATTATTTTAGCTATTATTATTCTAATTTTTAATAAATATTATTATCATCAGAAAATATTTTCTTATATTTCTCTTGCATTAGCAATTATTTCTGTAATTGTCACTATTGTGTTTCTGTATTATTTCAGAAAAGGATTAAAAAATAATGAATTTTCTGACTCTCAAAAAATTATTCTTGAAACGGATGTTGAAAATGCTATTAAAAAGGGGATTATTACTGAAGAACAAGCTAAAAATGTTCCAGATACTATAGTTGTTGAATCTAAATTTCTTTTTTTAAATTTAGTTTTTAATTTAGCTATTAGTTATCATTTTGATCAGGTTCCTGTTGAAGTTCTTCATGATGCATTACCTAATATTCCCCCTATTCATTTGAAGAATTTATATATTCAGTCTCAGGATATTCATGATGATTTAAACAGTTATTTCAGATCTCAAAAATTCGCTAATAAAGCTGATGTTATTATTAAATCTAATGAAATTAAAGAGTATTTGGTTAATACTTATCCTTGGATGATGGCAGACACTATAGAAAATACATATAATTATTTCTTTTTAGGTAGTGGATAATATTTTATAATGTTATTTATTTTTTTTAATTTTTTTATTTAATTTTTAAAATGATATTTTATTTATTTTTTTAATTTTTAAAACTATTGTTTATTATTTTTATTTTAAATTCAATTATTAAGTTTATTGTTATATGTGTCATTTAATCTTTAAAAATAAAAAAAATAAAATGATTATTAAATAATCATATTTTATTTTATTTAATCCATATTAATGGATCTCCTTTTTTAATACTGTCTCCTTCAGCGATGTAAACTTCTTTAACAGTACCTTCATATTCGCTATGAATATCATTTTCCATCTTCATAACTTCAAGTACTGCAATTACATCACCCACTTCTATTTTATCTCCTTCTTTAACTTTTAATTTAAATAGATTTCCATCCATTTTACTAAACATTGTGTTTTCAGGATATTGTGGAGTTTCTTCAATTACACTCATTCCTTTAGGATGAACAATGACATTATATTCTTCATCATCCACTCTAACTGTATATTCATTTGGAATTCCTTCTAAACTAATTCCTTCAGAAGAGTTGCCTTTAAAGTCTTCACAGATTGTCTCTTCCACACCATCTCCTTTTAAGAATTTAGGTGCAACTGAAGGTTGAGGGTAAAGAGCTAGAGTTAATATGTCTTCTTCTTTATTAATTAAACCTTTTTCTTCTCCTTCTTTTTTGAATTTCTCAAATTCATCTTCTAAAAGATCTGCAGGCCTGCATTCAATAATATCTTCATCATCAATAATTTTTTTAGCAATTTCTTTATTTATTGGTGCTGGTGGAAGACCATAGTAACCTTTCATATAATCTTTAACTTCATTAGTGACTCTTTTATATCTTTCTCCTTCTAGAACATTAATCACTGCTTGAGTACCTACAATTTGACTTGTTGGAGTTACAAGTGGAGGATATCCCATATCTTTTCTAACTTTTGGCATTTCAAGTAGCACATCTTCATATCTGTCTAATGCATCTTGCATTTCTAGTTGTGAGATTAAATTAGAAAGCATTCCTCCTGGAATTTGGTAAGTTAAAACATCAGTATCAATTCTTTCACTAATTGGATTAATAATGCACTCATATTTATCTTTTCTTAGTTGTTCAAAATATTTCTTAATTGCATTTAATTGTTTTAAGTTAAGTCCAGTCTCAAATTCAGTATCATTTAAAGCAGCTACAATACTTTCTGTTGGTGGTTGGGAGGTACCCCATGCAAGGGGAGATATTGCAGTATCTAAAATATCTACTCCTGCTTGACAAGCAGCATAGTAACTAATAGGTGTGATTCCACTAGTACAATGTGAGTGTAAGTTAATAAGTAAGTCAGTTTCTTCTTTTAATCTTGAAATTAATGTATATGCACTTGCAGGATCTATTAAACCCGCCATATCTTTAATGGCTATAGAATCACATTCTAAGCTTTCAAGTTCTTTAGCCAATTCTATATATTTGTCTACGGTATGAACTGGACTGATAGTATAACTAATTGTTCCTTGAACATGAGCTCCTTGTGCTTTAGCTACTTTAATGGATTGTTTCATATTTCTTACATCATTTAGTGCATCGAAAATTCTGAATATGTCCACTCCATTTTCATAAGATTTTTCAACAAATTTGGTAACTATATCATCAGGGTAATGTTTGTATCCAAGTAAGTTTTGTCCTCGTAAAAGCATTTGAATTGGTGTTTTTACAAAACATTTTTTAAGTTCTCTTAATCTTTCCCAAGGATCTTCATTTAAGAATCTAATACAAGTATCGAATGTAGCTCCACCCCATGCTTCAACTGCATAATATCCTATCTTATCCATTTCTTCTGCAATTGGGAGCATATGTCTAGTTCTCATTCTAGTAGCTAATAAGGATTGATGTGCATCTCTTAATGCAGTTTCTGTTATTTTAACTTTCATCTTTACACCTCACATTACTTTTTTAACTCATTTAAGGTTATTATCTATTAATCTAGTTAAATGGTTATATATTCTTATTGAACTATATTTTAATTTTTTTTAACTAGATTTAGTTTAATTATTAAATTTATAATCTTTCATAAAATTAAATTATTATATTCTTATTATATTTTTTCTATTAATAATACTTAACTATTTTATTTAAATTAGTTCAGTATTCATGTTAAATGGAGATTAATATAAATGTTATTATATAAAAAAAGTGATGTAGTAGTGTAATTTTGATAGTGTATAAAATATAAAAATTAAACACTATAAAAGTAGTGTAAGATAATGTATAAAAGATATAAAAATTACACTATGAAAAAATTAGTGTAATTTTAATATTATATTTTTTTATTCAGTATATTAACGTTCAATTGTTCCTTCAATGAATTTATTAACATTTTTTGCTGCTTCATCATCAGTAAATTGTATTGGTGGATGCTTCATTACATATGATGAAATAGATGTAAGTTGGCCTCCAATTCCTCTTTCAATAGCTAATTTGCAACAGCGTATAGCATCTATAACACATCCTGCAGAATTTGGTGAATCTTCAACACTTAATCTTAATTCAATATTCATAGGAACATCTCCAAATGTTTTACCCTCCATTCTTAAGAAACAAATTTTGTTATCTTTTTGCCATGGGACATAATCACTAGGACCTATATGTATATCCTCATCATCCATGCGTTCTGGAAGAACTGATTGTACTGCTTCAGTTTTAGATTCTTTTTTAGAATCTAATCTTTTTCTATTAAGCATGTTTAAGAAGTCAGTATTTCCCCCTGTATTAATTTGATAAGTATGTTCTAATTTAACACCTCTCTCTTTAAAAAGATTAGCTAATGTTCTATGAGTTATAGTTGCACCAATTTGTGCTTTGATATCATCTCCAATAACCGGTATTCCTTTTTCTTTAAATTTATATTCCCATTCAGGATCACTTACAATAAAAACCGGCATACAGTTGATATATGCAATTTCTGCATCTAATGCACATTGTGCATAGAATCTTGCAGCTTGCTCTGACCCTACTGGTAGATAGTTAAGTAAAATTTCAGCCCCACTATTTTTTAACACATTACCAACATCACATGGTTCTTCTGTAGATATTTTAAAAGTATTATCTTCTTTGTAATTTGCCATGTGTTCAGCAACTCCGTCAAGAACATGTCCCATTGATACTTTAACTTCTGATTTAGGAATGTCTTTACAAAAAACAGTAGTACAATTTGGTTTTGCAAAAATGGCTTCATCAATCGTTTTTCCTACTTTTCTCTCATCAACATCAAAAGCAGCTACAACTTCAATATCTGTTGGATTCCAATGTCCTATTTTCCAATGCATAAGTCCAATTGCATCTTCAGGTGTTTTATTTTTATAGTAATTAATACCTTGAATAAGTGAACTAGCACAGTTTCCAATACCTACAATAGCAATTTTAATTTTACTCAATTTATCCCCTTCAGTTAGATATTTTATTAATTTATTAATTGTACTGATTTTATTATATTTTTAATTATGATATTTTTATAATAATTATTTATAAGAATATAAATAAAATATAATATAAATATGGGTATAAATAAAAATTAATAAATTTAATTTATATTTTAAATATGTCTTAAATTTATTGTTTTTTTATAAAATATTTTTCTAAATTTTTAGATGATATTATTTTGGAAAATATTTTTTTTTTAAAGGATGTTTTTTAAATTCATTTTAACAATTTTGTGTTGTTTTTTTTTATTCGGTGGTTTAATGAAAAAAGTTATTCTAATTGCATTTTATTTTAATCAAGTAAATGAGATAGCTTCAAAGCGTTTAAGAGCATTAGCTAAATATTTACCTGAATTTGGATGGGAACCTATTGTTATTGTTCCAGATTTGGGGGCAGTACCTTTTGAAAATGATTTCTTTGATTTTAGAATAGTTTATACTGATTATGAAGATATGTTTTCTAAATATTTAAATAGATTTAAGTTATCTAAACATCCGATTATTAATTCAAAAGTTAATACTTCTCAAGATAAATCTAAGGATAAACTTAAGGATTCATCTTCTATTAATAATCCTTTTGTTTCAAAAGTAGTATCTCTTGCTGGGGAGATATTTGCTTATCCTGATGGTATGAAATATTGGTATGATTCTGCTTTTAAAGTTAGTAAAGATATTATTGAAAATGAAGAAATATCTGCAATAATAAGTTCTTCCTGGCCAATAACTGCTCATAAAATAGCTAAATCTTTATCGGAGGAGTATAATATTCCGTGGATTGCAGATTTAAGAGATTTGTGGAACTTAAATCCTTATATTTCTCATACTCATATTCGTAATTATTTTGAAAAAAAACTTGAATTAAAAACATTTGAGAATGTAGATGTATTAACAACCACTACGGAATTAGCAAAAGATGTATTATTTACATTACATCCAACTAAAAGAATAGTCCCAATTTTATCTGGTTATGATGAGGACGATTTTAAGTTTTTAAATAATTTATTTAATGAAAATTTATCTTTACAACCTCATGATAAATTAAGATTTATTTATGCAGGTTCTTTATATTCTGGTAAAAGAGATCCCTCATTATTATTTAAAGCTATTTCTCAATTAGATAATGAGTGTAAAATAGATTCTTCTAAATTATGCATTGAATTTTATGGAGATTCTGAAAATATTATTGAAATTGCAGAGAGATATGGGCTTTCAGATATTGTTTATGTGGGGGGTAGAATTAGTCATGAAGATGTTTTGAAAAAACAATTTTCTTCAGATATTCTTCTACTTCTCTCTTGGAATAATGAAAAAGAGAAAATATTTATTCCAGGTAAAATTTATGAGTATTTTGCATTATCTAAGCCTGTTTTGTCTATTGGTTATAATGAAGGATCTCTTAAAGATTTAATTGAAAAATCAGAAATTGGATTTCATGTTTCAGATTTAGAATCTACTAAAAATGCTTTATTAACTTTTTATAATGAATTTATTGAAAAAGGGTTTGTTGAATTTAGTTCCTCTAAGAATATAAAAAATTATTCAATGATTGGGATGGCTAATAAATTTGGGAATTTATTAGATGAAATTCAAAAATAACTCAAAGTATGTTATAAAAATTTGGGAATTTGTTAGATGAAATTTAAAAATAACTCAAAGTATATTATAAAATAACTTAAAATTAATTATATTTAAATAAAATACTTATATTAAATACAAGATATTGAATATTAGATAATAATTTTATTGGTGAAATAATGAATCCTTATTTAGAAATTTTAAGACCAGGTAATGCAGTTATGGCGGCTATTGCGGTTATTTTAATGGTGTTTGTAGGTCACAATTATAATATGCCTGTTTTAGTTGGGGCAATACTTGTTTTTATTATAACTGGTGCGGGAAATGCAATTAATGATGTTTTTGATTATAGAATCGATGCAATTAATAAACCAAATCGTCCAATACCTTCTGGACGCATATCTCTTAAAATAGCTAAATATTATGCGTTATCTTTATTTTTAGTTTCTATTTTGATTAGTTTTTTAATAGGTTATTTAGTGAATAGTATTTGGCCCATAATAATTGTAGTTTGTGCAACTATTTTAATGTATATTTATGCATCTACTTTAAAAGCAATGGCCTTAATTGGTAATATTACTGTGGCAAGTTTAACTGGTTTTTGTTTTATTTTTGCAGGAACAATTATTGCATGTGATACTAATTATTGGTTTATTTTATTAATATCTGTTTATTTGGGTTTATTTGCTACTTTTATGACTTTAGCTCGTGAAATTGTTAAAGATATGGAGGATATTGAAGGGGATAAATTAGATGGAGCTAAAACATTCCCTATTTTATATGGTAAAAAAATCCCTTCAATTGTTTCTATTGTTTTAATTGTTGTAACTACTATTATGTGTCCAATTTTATACATTTATAATATTTTTAATTTTGCATATGTTCTTATCATGATTGTTCCAATAATCATATTTTTATATTGTGCTTATAGTTTAGGATTAAATCCTAATGAGGATACTTGTGCTAAAGTTTCTAAATTATTAAAAATAGCTATGTTATTAAGTTTTCTTGCATTTGTAGTAGGTTCATTTAATTTTGGGATTTTT
>JAZLLL010000243.1:0-4657 GCA_045598125.1 Methanobrevibacter sp.
TTCTCTAAAATTATTTAATTTTTCTAGTTTTTTCTTTTAATTTTTTTAGTATAATGAAAAGATTTATTAATGCTTATAAAAATATATATTATTATTCTATCTAAATTGTAAAATTAATGAAAAGTTTAGTAAATTTTATAAATTTATAGTGTACTATATGTTCAGTATGCTATTTTTTTAGTATGGCTTAAAGTATAATAATAAGAAAATAATTATAGATTATATTAACTTAATATGGGATTATATTTTAGTGCTATTATTTGATTATTCTGATAGATATTATTTATCTACTTTAAAATAATTAACATTTTAAAGTAGTATTAAAGGAATTTATTCCTTATTCTGATTATATGGAGGATTATTAATGGTTCGTGCTTATTCAAGAAGAGAATATATTAGAAAAACACCAAATTCAAGAATTGTTCAATATGATATGGGTAATTTATCTGAAGATTTCCCTGTAAGAGTGTCTTTAGCGGTTAAAAGACCAGCTCAAATTAGACATAATGCGTTAGAAGCTGCTAGGATTGCTTCTAATAGATTTATGCAAAGATCTGCAGGTAGATTAGGATATCACTTAAAATTAAGAGTGTATCCTCATAATATTGTTAGAGAAAATCCAATGGCTACTGGTGCAGGAGCAGATAGGGTACAAAGTGGTATGAGGAATGCTTTTGGTAAAGCTATTAGTGTAGAAGCTCTTGTAAAAAATAATCAAAAAGTTATGTCTATTGATGTAACTCCTAAAAACTTTGAAGATGCTAAAACAGCATTAAAAAGAGCAGCTATGAAATTACCAGTCCCTTGTAGAATTGTCATTGAAAAAGGTGGAGAATTAGTTAAATAATTTGATTTAATTAATTTTTTATTTATTTTTTTATTTTTTTTTTTATTTGGACTTTATTTTATCCACATTATGATTTTTTCATTGTTAAATTTTTTGTTTTAAAGAAGGGAAAACTATGAAATATGTTATAAAGTTTGAAGATTTAACTAAAAACGATATAGGTATTGCTGGTGGAAAAGGAGCTAATTTAGGTGAATTAACTCAAGCAGGTATTCCTGTTCCTCCAGGATTTGTGGTGACTGCAGAAACTTATTATAAATTTATGCAAGACACTGGAATTTTCAATAGTGTTATGGATATTTTAGAAGAAGTTGATATTAATAACACTAAACAACTTCAAAAAGCTGCAGATGAAATTAAAAAAATCATAATTGAGACTCCAATCCCTGAAGATATTTCTACTATGATTATTGAAGCATATAATCAACTTTCTATACGGGTTGGAGAAGAAGATGGTGCTGATGTAGCTATTCGTTCATCTGCTACTGCAGAAGATTTACCTGAAGCTTCATTTGCAGGCCAACAAGATACTTTTTTACATGTTCAAGGTATTGATCAAGTAATTGAATATGTTAGAAAATGTTGGGCATCTTTATTTGAAGCAAGAGCTATTTTTTACAGAGAAGAAAATGATTTTGAACATTCTAAAGTATATATTGCAGTTGTTGTTCAACAAATGGTTGATTCTGATAAAGCAGGTGTTATGTTCACTGTTAATCCATCAACTGGTGAGAATATTGCTTTAATTGAAGGTTCTTGGGGACTTGGTGAGTCTGTTGTAAGTGGTACTGTTACTCCAGATAACTATGCTGTAAATAAAGATAATAATGAAATTTTAACTGTTGTTGTCAGTGATAAAAAGACTATGTTTGCTAATGATGAAGAAGGTACTTCTATTCAAGTTCCAGTTCCTGAAAATAAACGTAACGAGAGAGTTTTACCTGATGATGAATTGATTGAACTTGTTGAAATGGGTAAAAGAGTTCAAGCTCATTATGGTAAACCTCAAGATACTGAATGGGCATTCCATAAGGGTAATCTATTTTTATTACAATCTAGACCTATTACTACTCTTGGAAATGTTGATAAAAAATCTGAAGAAGATGTTGATTTAGAAGTTTTAATTAAAGGACTTGGTGCAAGTCCCGGTTTAGCATCAGGTAATGTTAAAATTGTTAATTCTCTTGATGAACTTGATAAAATTCAAAATGGGGATGTGATGGTTGTTGCTATGACTACTCCAGATATGGTTCCTGCTATGAAAAGAGCTAATGGTATTGTAACTGATGAAGGAGGAGTAACTTGTCATGCAGCAATTATTTCAAGAGAATTAGGTATTCCATGTGTTGTAGGTACTGGTGATGCAACCAGTTCTTTAAAAGAAAATTCTGAAGTAACTGCTGATGGTAAAAAAGGTTTAGTTTATAAAGGAATTTTAAAATCTAATGAATCTCCAAAAGCAAGTACTAATGTTCAAGTTTCAGCTACTCCATTAATAACTGTTACTGAAGTTAAAGCTAATGTAAGTATGGCTGAAGCAGCTCCAAAAGCAAAAGCTACTGGTGCAGATGGTGTAGGTTTACTTAGAACTGAACATATGATGTTATCTACCGGTATTCATCCTAAAAAATTTATTTTAGATGGAAATGAACAAGGATTGGTGGATATCTTAGCTGAAAATGTTTTAAAAGTAGCTGATGAATTCTATCCAAAACCTGTATGGTATAGAACTTTAGATGCTCCTACTGATGAATTTATCACATTAGAAGGTGGGGAAAATGAACCTAGAGAACACAACCCTATGTTAGGTTGGAGAGGAATCAGAAGAGAACTTGATGAACCTGAAATTTTAATTGCAGAATTTAAAGCGATTAAAAAACTTCATGATCAAGGATACACTAATATTGGGATTATGATTCCATTATCTCAACATGTCAATGAACTCAAACAAGCTAAAGAAATTTGTAGATCTGTTGGAATGGAACCAGGTAAAGATATTGAATTTGGTATGATGGTTGAAATTCCTGCAGCTGCTATTATGATTGATGAATACATCAAAGAAGGAATTGACTTTGTAAGTCTTGGAACTAATGACTTAACTCAATACACTTTGGCAGTTGATAGAAACAATGAGTATGTAGCAAAACACTACAGTGAAGAACATCCTGCAGTAATGAAATTAATAGAAAGAACTATTAAAAAATGTGCTGAAGCAGGTGTAACTTGTAGTATTTGTGGTCAAGCAGGTAGTGTACCTCACATTGTTGAAAAACTTGTTGCATTTGGAATTACAAGTGTTTCATCTAATGCTGATGCAATAGAGGAAGTAAGAAAAACTGTAGCAAGAGCAGAACAAAAAATTATTTTAGATGCTGCAAGAAAACAGATGTAATTAGTTTTTATAGATTTTAGATTATTCATTGAATAATCTTTTTATTTATTTTTTAGTAGCTATTTTAGCTATTTTTTTATTATTTTTTTAAAAATCTTTAATTTTATTTTTACTATTTTATTTATTTAGTAAGGGGATATTATGAACCAAAAACCAATTTCTAAAGAAGAAATTTTTAAAGAATTAGATTATTATCAATCTAGGGATTGTAAATATTCTGATGGTAAGATTTTAGGTTCTATGTGTACTGAAGCACATCCTATTGCTAAAGAAGCTTTCTTTAAATTTTTTGAATCTAATTTGGGAGATCCTGGTCTTTTTAAAGGAACAAAAATGATTGAAAATCAAACTTTAAATTTAATTGGTTCTATTTTATCTATTAAAAATCCTGCAGGGCACATTGTCACAGGTGGAACTGAAGCTAATCTTATGGCTATGAGAGCTGCAAGAAATATTGCAAGAGATAAAAAAGGAATTGTTAATGGTGAAATAATCGTTCCTAAATCTGCACATTTTTCTTTTAAAAAAGCCTCTGATATGTTAGGTTTAAAATTAGTTGAAGCAGATTTAGATGAAAATTATTGTATTAATACTTCTTTTGTAGAAGATGTAATTAATGATGATACTGTAGCTATTGTTGGTGTTGCAGGAACAACTGAATTAGGCATGGTTGATAATATTCCAGAGTTATCTAAAATAGCTACTAGAAATGATATTCATTTGCATGTTGATGCAGCTTTTGGTGGTTTTTCAATCCCGTTCTTGAGGGGAATAGGGTATGATTTACCTGATTTTGATTTTTCTCTTTCAGGAGTTAAGTCTATAACTGTTGATCCTCATAAGATGGGACTTGCACCAATACCTGCTGGAGGTATATTATTTAGAGATAGTAGTTATTTAGATGCAATGTCTGTGGATTCTCCTTATTTGACTATTAAACATCAATCTACAATTGTAGGAACTCGTATAGGTGCAAGTGCAGCAGCTACTTTCGCTGTAATGAAATATTTAGGTAAAGATGGTTATGGGAATTTAGCTGAAGATGCTTTAAATAAGTCTTCATTTTTGGCAAGTTCTCTTAAAGATTTAGGTTATGAATTAGTTGTTGAACCTAAATTAAATGTTGTTGCATTCAATCATCCAGATATGGGGGCTGAAAAATTAGCTACTCTTCTTGAGGAGAGAGGTTGGAAAATATCTTGTTCTTCTTGTCCTAAGGCTATTCGTGTTATTGTGATGAATCATATTAAACAAGAAAATTTAGTTGATTTATTAAATGATTTAGAAGGATTAATAAATTAATTATTTTTTAATAATTTTATAAATTTTTATATTCTTATGTAGATTATTCATTTACTATTTTTCTTTTTATGATTATTCTTTGATTATATTTGATATTCATTTAATTATTTTAATAC
>JAZLLL010000244.1:0-6319 GCA_045598125.1 Methanobrevibacter sp.
TTGATTTAGAATATATTGAAATTAATATTTATTGTTAAATTTTATAAATTAATTGTATTATCTAATAACGAGGCTAAAATGATATCTGATAGGAAGTTAGAACATCTATTAATCTGTAAAAATTATGATGTTAATTATAAAAAAACAACTGGTTTTGAAGATATTGAATTAATTCATAGAGCATTACCTGAAATTAATAAAGAGGACATTGATATTTCTACTGAAGTATTTGGTAAAAAATTAGAATCTCCTTTAGTTATTACTGCTATTACTGGAGGTCATCCTGTAGCTAAATCTATTAATAAAGAATTAGCTATTGTTGCGGAATCTAAAAAAATAGGTTTAGGTTTAGGTAGTCAAAGAGCAGCTATTGTAAATCCTGATTTAAATGATACATATACAATTGTTAGAGATTATGCACCTAATGCTTTACTTTTAGGGAATATTGGTGCTCCTCAAATTGAATTAGCTGAAGATGCCGTAAATATGTTAGATGCAGATATTTTAGCTATTCATTTAAATCCTTTACAAGAATCAATTCAACCAGAAGGAGATGTTGATGCAAGAGGTTATATTAATTCAATAGCTGAAATTGTCGATTCTGTTAAAGTTCCAGTTATGGCTAAAGAAACAGGTACTGGGATTGCTTTTGAAGATGCTCTTTTACTTCAAAATGCAGGGATTGATTTTATTGATATTGAAGGAGCTGGTGGAACTAGTTGGGCTGCTGTTGAAACTTATCGTGCAGAAGATAGATATCTTGGAGAATTATTCTGGGATTGGGGTATTCCAACTGCAGTTAGTACTGTTGAAGTTGCAAATTCTGTAAATGTTCCTATTATTTCATCTGGAGGAATTCGATCAGGATTAGATGCTGCTAAAGCTATTGCGTTAGGTGCTGATTCAGTAGGTATGGCATTACCTGCATTACAGTCTGTGTATAAGGGTCAAAAAGATATTAATAAATTAATTGAATATTTTAACGAATCTTTAAGAATAGCTATGTTTTTAGTTGGTGCTCAAAATTTAGAAGATTTAAAAAATTCTAAACTTATTATTAAAGGTGAAACTAAAGAATGGTTAGAATCAAGAGGGTTTGATACTAAAAAATATTCCAGAAGATAATTTAATTTATTTATAATTAATAATTTTTAGAGATTTAAATTTAGAGTTCTGGTAAATGGGTAATTTTATTAAATATGTTGTGAATTTTACTAAATTAATTTATAATTTTCTTGTTAATAAATTAATTATAAGAATTATATATTATTTAAAAATTGAGTGGAGGTAATACTTTGGTAGTTGAAGTTATTGCTATAGGTGGATATGAAGAAGTAGGAAAAAATATGACTGCTGTTAAAGTAGGGGAAGATGTAATTATTTTTGATATGGGTATTCATTTAGATAGGATTAGTATACATGAAGATACTGATATTGATAGGATGCATAGTCTAGATTTAATTGAAAGAGGAGTTATTCCTGATGATACTTTAATGAAAGAGGTAGATGGTAAAGTAAAAGGAATTGTATTTTCTCATGGTCATTTAGATCATATTGGTGCGGTAGCTAAGTTGGCTCATAGATATGATGCGCCAATTATAGGAACTCCTTATACTACTGCTCTTATTGAGAGAACTATCCGTGGAGAACGTAAATTTAAGGTTAATAATCCAATTAAATCGTTAAATCCTGGAAGTAAATTCAAAATATCTAAAGATATTACTTTAGAATTTGTACAATCAACTCATAGTATTCCTCAAGCAGTATTTCCGGTTTTACATACTCCTGAAGGAATTATTGTTTATGCACTTGACTTTAAATTTGATAATCATCAAAAAGTTTCTCCTCCTCCTGATTATAGTAGGCTTAGAGAATTAGGAAGAAAAGGTGTTTTAGCACTTATTGTTGAGACTACTAATGCAACTAATTATGGTGAGGTTAAAACATATTCTGAAAAGGTTGCTAGAATAATATTAGAAGATTTAATGAAAGGTCCTTTATCTGAAAAAAAAGGTATGATTGTAACTACTTTTTCTTCTCATGTAGAACGTATTCAAACTATTGCAGATATTGCTAAAAAAAGTCATAGGGAAATATTTTTCTTAGGTCGTTCTATGGAACGTTTCTGTGGTATTGCTCAAAATTTAGGGATTCTAAAATTACCTAAAAATGCTTCAGTTTTAGGATCTCCAAAAGCCGTTAATAAGGCACTTATGAAAGCAGAGGATAATAGGGAAAAATATTTACTTGTTACTACAGGTCACCAAGGGGAACCTGATGCTCTTCTTCCAAGAATTGCTAGTGGTAGGACTCCTTTTAATGTTAAAAAAGGAGATAATATTATTATTTCAGCACCTATTATTCCAAATCCAACTAATGCTGCTAATAGACATATTATGGAATCTAAATTAAAAGCAAGTGGAGCAAGAATCTATTCTAATGCTCATGTATCTGGACATGCAGGCCGGGAAGATCATAGAGAATTCTTAAGAATGCTTAAACCTCAACATATTATTCCAGCTCACGGAGAATTAAAAATGTTAGTTGCTTATGGTGAACTTGCTGAGGAAGAGGGTTATAAAATAGGACATAATGTTCATATTTTAAGAAATGCTCAAGCTCAAGTATTTAATGGAGAGTAGTTTTATTTTTTAAATATTTTTTTTAGAATTAGTTAAAAATAATTCTATTTTCTTTTTTTTATGAGATAATATATTAAATTTCTTAATTTTTTAATATTTTATCTTTATTTTTTCTTATTTTTATTTTTTTTAATTTTTAATAAAGTTTTTATTTAATTAAATACATAATATTTATTAGATGCATGATTATTATTTATTATAAATTATTGGAGATAGTATATGTCTGATGTTACTGATGTTTTAAAAAAGTATTCTACAATTGTTGTTAAAACTATTGAAGAAAATTTAGAAGTTATTGAACCTAAGGAACTTCAAGATGCTTGTATTTACTTAACTAAAGCAGGTGGAAAAATGTTAAGGCCTGCACTTACTTTAATTGTTGCTGATGCTGTTGGTGGAAATAAAGATGATGCACTTAAAACAGCTGCAGCTATTGAACTTATTCACACATTTTCACTAATTCATGATGATATAATGGATGATGATGATATGAGGCGAGGAAAACCTTCTGTTCATAAAGTTTGGGATGAACCTACTGCTATTTTAGCAGGGGATACTCTCTTCTCAAAAGCTTTTGAAATGGTTATTTTATCTAATGATAATATAAATCCAATTAATGTTACTAATGCATTATCTGTTATTGCCGATGCTTGTGTTAAAATTTGTGAAGGTCAAGCTTCTGATATGGGATTTGAAGGAAATTTTGATGTTAATGAAGAAGAGTATTCCAAAATGATTTTTAAAAAGACTGGTGCTTTAATTGCTGCGGCTACTAAAGCTGGTGCTATTATGGGTGATGCAGATTTTGAAGTTGTTGATGCAATGTATGAATATGGGCGTTTAATTGGTCAAGCATTCCAGATTCAAGATGATTATTTGGATGTTGTAAGTGATGAAGATTCTTTAGGTAAACCAATTGGTAGTGATATTGCTAAAGGTAAAATGACTCTTATGGTTGTTAAAGCATTAGCTGAAGCTAAAGAAGATGATAAGAAAAGGCTTATTGAAATATTGAAAAATACTGAATCTTCACAAGATGAGGTAGATGAAGCAATTAATTTATTCAATAAATATGGTTCTATTGAATATGCTCATAATTTAGCTCTTGAAAATGTAAGAAAAGCTAAACAAGTACTTGAAATATTGGATGATTCTGAAAGTAAACAAATACTTGTTCAATTAGCTGATTTTGTTCTTGAAAGGAAATCTTAATTTTTTTTAAGATTTTTATTTTTTTATTTTAATTTTTATTAATTATTAATTTTTAATTTTTATTTTTTAGTTAGATTTTATCCATTAATTTTTTTATTTTTAATCCTTATTATTTTTCTAAATTTAATTGAAGTAAATTTCTTTTTCGAAATACTTCTTTTGCAGTATTTAATCCATTAATTGCTGAGGGAAAGCCAGAATATGCAGACATTTGGATAATTATTTCTATTATTTCTTCAGGTTTATTTTTTAAATTTAAAGCTCCTTCAATATGGGCTTTTAATTGATCTTCACAATTTCCAAGTGCGGTTAATGCAGCTATTGTAGCTAATTCTCTAGTCTTTAAATCAATATATTTTCTTGTATAAAGTTCACTATAAGGAAATTCTATAATAAATCTTTTCATTGCAGGAACATATTCACCTAATTCTTTTAATATTTCTTTTTTTTCTTGTTTTTTTGTTTTTATTAAAACTTCTAACCCTCTTTCATTTCTTGTTTTTTCTTCTTTTCTTTCCATATTAATATCTTCTTCAGATAATTTAATTGGAAGTAGATTTTTCTCCTTAAATACTTCTTTTGCAGTTTTTATGCTGTTAATTGATGCAGGAAATCCTCCATATGCTGACATTTGTATTATAATTTCTACTATTTCTTCAGGACTATTTCCTACAGCTAAATTACCTTTAACATGTGCTTTTAATTCATCTTGGGGGAAACCCATAACAGTTAAAGCAGCTATTGTACAAAGTTCTCTAACTTTTATATCTAATGTTTCTCGAGTATAAATTTCAGAATAAGGATATTCTACTATAAATCTACCTAATACTGGAGCAACACCTTCCAAATCCTTAAATATCTCTTCAATTGAATCATCATTTAGCATTTTTAACACATTTCTTCCTCTTTCAAACCTTTCACTCATTATACCATCTCCCAATGCTTTTAAAGTTTAATATTTTTTTATTAATTTAATTTGAACTGTTTATTTTACTTTCCACCAGTAAAGAACCCATTCCATTTTGTCATTTTTGTTAAATAAATTTCCAGTTTCTGGATTTATTTCAAATATTTCTTTAATATATTTTTTCAATTGTTCTTTTTCATCATTATTAAGATTGTCTAAGTCCCATTTTTTATTTTCTAAAATTTCATTAATATCTTTATATTCTCTAGGATTTTCAATGTTTAAATTTTCCACATTTGGATAAATTTCCATATCCATAAGAATATTGAAAAAATATCTATGTGATGAAAATACATTATATTCCTTATCAATTAATTCATAAAATTCTTTTTCTATTTTCTGATTGTTAGGTCCAAAAATAGTTATAAATATATATTTATTAGCTATTTCATTAATATTTGTTATTGTCTCTTGGATATTTGAAATGCCATTAAGTAATCTAGATGCAAGAATTATATCATGTTTTCCTACTTTATTTATTGTGATATTATTTATATCTTCTTCAATAATTTTTATATTTTTAATATTGTTTTCTTTGATTTTTTCAGTTAATATTTCAAGCATTTTGTATGATGAATCTATAGCAGTAACTGATTTTACTTCTTTAGATAATGGAATGGTTATACTACCTTCACCACAACCTAAATCAAGCACATTATCATTTTTATCAAGAATTAATTTTGAAAAAAGTTTAGTATTATAATCATTTTTTGCAGTAGATTTTCCAAAGTTAGGAGCTTTTTTATTCCAATCTTTTTGTCTACTCCTTTTTTCTTTTAATTTTTTATCCCAAAAATAAGCCCAATCTATTTCTTCAGGATCATCAATTTTTATCGGAATTTTAAATAGCATAAAATCACTCTACTCTTTTTTATTTTCTAATTCTTTATGAATATTATAAAAATCTACGATTGATAATGTTCTTTTAAAATCAAAACGTATATTTTCAATAATAGAACCAAGTTCGCTCATAGTTTTATCAAATTTTTCAGTTTTAATAGGTATATTAGTCATACTATCAATACTTTGACCTAGTTCATCAATATACTTTGGAAATACTTTGTTTGCATGTTCTAAAAAAACTTTATAATCAATTTCATCTTCCATTGTATTATTTTTTACATTTAATTTTAGTTCTTCATAAAATTGATTATAATTTTCATAAGATTCTCTAAAATTATCTAATAATTTTTCAATATTTTCTGCTATTTTGTCGACAGCATTTTCTTTAGTTTTTTCTGTTGCATCAGTTCCTAATATTCTTATATTTGCTTGATATATTCCACCGGCAAGAGATAAATTTTTATTTAATCCATTAATTGCCTTTTCAAATAAATCTACATTTAATTTACTCATTTTACCACTTTATTGATTGTTTATTTTATTTAATTAAATTTTGTTAATATTTTATTTTTTTATAATATAATATATGATGTTTTAATCTATAATTTATTTAGTTCTTTTATATTAGTTATGCTTTTTAATTATATTTTTTTTA
>JAZLLL010000245.1:0-2614 GCA_045598125.1 Methanobrevibacter sp.
TTTACTATAAGAGCCTAGGAGGTAAAAAATGAAAAAAACTTGTCCTAAATGTAAAGGAACTGGTTCTATAATAATAGATACCAAAATATGTGATGCATGTGATGGAACTGGATATCAAGACACATTTGAGATGAAAAATCATTTTAAAGGTGTAAATAATAATGCAAAAGCTAAGTTCGATTTAGATGCAGACCAAGATGTTCCATGTGAAGTATGTAAAGGTAAAGGTACAATTGATGTATTAGAAGATTGTCCTAACTGTAATGGAACTGGAGAAATTAATGTCTGTAGTAACTGTGGTAAAGTTATTGATGAAAAATATGAATATTGTAAAGATTGTCATAAAATTTTACTTGAAAAAAAATCAGAAAGAACCAAAGAAAAAGAAGAGATAAAAGTAGAATCAGACATTAGTGGTAAAGAAATAGTTTACGAATTAGACGGATTATGTCAAATGAGTGACTTAGAAATTAACTCAATTTACAAAGGTAAAGTCACAAGAGTAGAAAAATATGGAGTATTTGTAAGCTTAAATAATAATTGTTGGGGATTAATGAGAACAAGAAATCCTCATAATAAAGTTGGAGACAAAATATTTGTTAAAATTATAGAGATTAAAGAACGTAAAAGAGAAGTAGATATGGTCCCAGCACATATTATTAAAGGAGAATATATTATAAAAACTCTTAAGAAAAACATATCAAGAACCCAAATTAGAAAACTTGACCAGAATTATCTTAAAAAAATGGTTAAAGTTTATGGAGAGGTTGTTCAAATTCAACAAACATCAGGCCCAACAATATTTACAATCACAGATGAAACTTCAATTACTTGGGCTGCTGCATTTAATGAACCTGGAGTTAGAATGTATCCAGAGATTAATATTGGAGATATAGTTGAAGTAACTGGAGAAATTAATCAACACAATGGCGAAATCCAAATAGAATCAAATAATATTGAGAAACTTGAAGAAAACTTAGCAAAAAAAATGAGAACACTTATAAATAAAGCTCTTGATGAAAAATCAGAACCTGAAGATGTAGACTTCCTTATTAAAAGTCCAATTTTAGATAAATTAAAACCAAAAATGAGAGAAGCTGCTAAAGTCATCAAAAGAGCTATTTTAGATGGAAGATCCATTTTAGTCCGCCATCATGCAGATGCAGATGGTATATGTGCAGGAGTAGCTATGGAAAAAGCTATTATTCCAATATTAAAAGAATTTAATCCAGATAGTGATGCTGAATGGCATTACTTTAAACGTTCTCCAAGTAAAGCACCATTTTATGAATTAGAAGATGTTGTTAAAGATTTATCCTTTGCACTTGAAGATTTAGAAAGACATGGTCAAAAATTACCATTAATCGTACTTTTAGATAATGGTTCTACAGAAGAAGATATTGTTGCTTTAATGCAAGCAAAAATTTATGATATTGAAATTGTAGTTATTGACCATCATTATCCTGGAGAGCTAATTACAAAAACTTTAAGAAATGGTGAAACTGTTGATGGTTCCTTAGAAGTTCCATCTGAAGACATTATCGGAGGAATAGTTGCAGTAGATGAATATGTAGATACTCATGTAAATCCATACCTTGTTGGTGGAGATTCTCAAATAACTGCAGGAGCTTTAGCTACTGAAGTAGCACATATATTAAACCCCGAAATTGAAGATTTAATAAAACATTTACCAGGTATTGCAGTGTTAGGAGATCATGCAGATGCTGATGAAGTTAATCAATATGTAGAACTTGCAGCTACTAAAGGATATGATAAAGAAGAATTAAAGAAGATTGCAGAGTGTATTGACTTTGAAGCATATTTCCTTAGATTTATGAATGGTAGAGGTATAATGGATACTATTTTAGGAGTAGATAATTTAGACAAACATCATAAAATGATTGAAGCATTATATAAAGAGTATTTAAAACGTGTAGATACTCAAATGAAAGCAGCTCTCCCTAATATTAAACGTAGCAAATTAGATAATGGAATTTACTTTAATATATTAGATGTGGAAAAATATGCACATAAATTCACATTCCCAGCACCTGGAAAAACTTGTGGTTTTGTTCATGACAAATTAGTTAAAGAAATTGGTGAAGATAAACCAATCATAACTTTAGGTCACGGCCCAGATTTCGGAGTATTTAGAGCAACTGATGCTGTACATCAAATCTTTGGATTTAATGTAAATAATATAGTCCTTAGTCTTGCAGAGAAAATACCTGAAGCTGGAATTGATGGTGGCGGCCATGAATGTGCAGGATCTATAAAATATATTGAAGGTCTTGGAGAAAAAGTTCTTAGTGAACTTTTAAAAGAAGTTAAAGAAATGCATGAATAAATTCTAAATTTTTAGAATTTTAATATATTATTTCTACTTCTTTTTTTAACTATTTTTTAAATCTTTTAACTTTTTTTCAAAACTTAACTCTTAAATCAACCAAAACCAAACTGTTTTTATTAAATTATTAAATTAATAAATAATAAGAAAATTTTAAAATATCTAAAATATCATAAGTAAAATAAATCAATAAATAAAAAGTATGAAAAAAATAATTAAATAAAAAAGTACAACTATGATAATTATCAAACATAGAATTAACTATAT
>JAZLLL010000246.1:0-2325 GCA_045598125.1 Methanobrevibacter sp.
AATAATAATAATAATATTAAAAAATCAATAAAAAAAAAGAATAATTAAAATTAATAAATATAATACTAATTAATCAATTTTAATTTTAATATCCAAAGCACTTGATCCTTTTTCATATACAAAAATAGGATTAATATCCAGTTCAGATATTTCAGGGAAATCTAAAGTTAATTTAGCAACTCTAACAATAGCTGATTTAACAGCATTTATATCTCCAGGAGCTTCTCCTCTGAAACCTTTAAGAAGTTTAATTACTTTAGTATCATCAATTTGTTCAGCTATTTCATCAGTTGTTAAACCTTTAGCCAATTTAAATGAAACATCTTCAAGTAAATTTACAAGGACTCCCCCCATACCAAATGCAATCATAGGACCAAATTGTCTATCACGAATCATTCCTACAAGAACTTCAATTCCAGAATCCATCATCTTTTGAACTTCAACACCATTTGGAACAATATCTGGATGTGCTTTTTTAGCATTAGATATAATTTCTTTATAAACTTCTTCTGCTTCTTCTTTAGATTTAATTCCTACTTTTACTCCACCAATATCAGATTTATGTAATATTTTATCAGAAGCAATTTTAAGAACAACAGGGAAATCCATTTCTTCAGCAAGAATTCCTGCTTCTTCTGGAGAAGTAGCTAATTTAATAGGTGCTGCTTCAATACCATAAGCTTCAGCTACAGAATAAGCTTCACTTCCAAGTAAAGTATCTCTTTGTTCAGATTTTACATTCTCAAAAATAGCTTCAACAACTTTTTTATCTACATCAGTTACATCATTTATAGGATCATCATATTTTCTATCTTGAACAGCTGCAAATCTTGCAAGATAATCAAATACTTTAACTGCAGTTTCTGGAAAAACATATGTTGGAATTCCATTATTCCTTAATAATTCATTAGCCTTTTCAAATGTAGGCCCACCCATATTAACAGCAATAACTGGTTTATCAAATTCACTAGCACCTTCAACAAGAGCCTCTGCAATTCCATCAGCATCAGCAGATGCAGTAGGACAAACCATCACAACAAGACCATCTACATTATCAGAATCTAAAACTATTTCTAAAGATTCTTTATACCTTATAACGGGAGCATCACCTAAGACATCAATAGGATTTTTAATACTTCCTTCATCAGGTACTGCTTCTTTTAATCTAGCATTAGTTTCCTCATCAAATTTAACAAGATCTAATCCATATCTTTCCATTGCATCAACAGAAACTACTCCACCACCACCAGCATTAGTGATAATTGCAAGATTACGTCCAGTAGGTAAAGGACATTTAGAAAATGCTAAACCCACATCAAATAATTCATCCATAGTAGTTACTCTAAAAACTCCAGATTGCTTAAATGCAGTATCAAATGCAAGATCACTACCTGCTAATGCACCAGTATGAGATGATGCAGCTGCAGCTCCAGCAGAAGAAGAACCAGATTTTAAAATTACAACTGGTTTTTTATAAGATACCTTCCTTAAAGTTCTTACAAAGTCTTCATCATCACTAATAGATTCAAGATAACAAATAACAACAGCAGTATCAGGGTCATCAGCCAAATATTCTATTAATTCAATTTCAGTAGTCCCTGCTTTATTACCTAAACTTATAATTTTACTGAAACCAATACCTGAAGTTAAACTCCAGTCAATAATAGCCACCATCATAGCCCCACTTTGAGAAATAAATGCAATATTCCCTTTTGGAGGCATTACTTGTGAAAATGAAGAATTAAGAGGAGTGTGAGAATCAGTAGTACCTAAACTATTTGGACCTATAAGATTCATATCATATTTTTCAATATATGACACCATTTCTTCTTCCATTTTAACTCCTTCCCCACCAACTTCTTTAAATCCTGCAGTAATTACAACTAAGTTTTTAACACCAATTTCACCACATTCTTTAACAATAGGATTAACTGCTTTAGAAGGTATAGAAATAATTACAAGATCTGGAACTTCTGGCAAGTCAGAAACATTTTTATATGCTTTTAATCCTTGGACTTCATCATCTTTAGGGTTGATTGGATAAACTTTACCATTAAATCCATCATTAATAATATTGTTTACAATAATATAACCTACTTTTCCTTCAGAGTTTGATGCTCCTACAACAGCAACAGAATCTGGATTAAACATTTTATCTAAATCAGCCATAGATTTTACTCCTTTAATTTTATTTTATTAAACATGATTAAAACAATTATAACATAAACTATAATTAATTAATCATTAAATTATGAATTAAATTTCACTAAAATTATTAAGTTATAATTAAAATTAAGTTATAACTAGAATTATTAATTTATAATG
>JAZLLL010000247.1:0-3840 GCA_045598125.1 Methanobrevibacter sp.
AAAAACTAAAAAAAACTAGAAAAATAACTAAAAAACTAGAAAATTAAAAAATAAAAAAAACTAAAACATAAAAAATTAATTAAGTAAAAATAACTTAATTAATTTAATTTATAACTTTTATTTACCTTAACTTGCATCAGAACTCTGAAATTAGTATTTATTTACCAGAACTTGCATCAGCATCAGAATCTTTGAATTCTTCTACAGGTGGAACTTTCTCACCAATGAGTTTAAGACCGAAGTAAATAATAACCACTGCTACAACAAAGGATATGTACCATGGAATACCGAAACCAGCAGGAATATAACCAACAACAATAGCAATAACTGCTACAAATAATGCATAGTAAATCTGAGTATTTACATGTGCAATATGGTTACAACCAGATCCCATAGAAGACATAATTGTAGTATCAGATATTGGTGAACAATGATCACCAAAGATAGCACCAGTTAATACTGCACTAATAGATGCAATTAAAAATCCAAATTCAGGTTTAATATTCCAAGCAAGAGGAATTGCAAGAGGCATCAAAATAGTCATAGTACCATATGCAGTACCAGTAGCAAATGAAATAATAGCTCCTAAAATAAAGATTAAAGCTGGTACAGACCAATAAGGAATAGTTGATGAGAGAACACCTACTAAGTAATCAGCAGTTCCAACATCTCCAATTACTGAACCTAAAGACCAAGCAAGAAGTAAAATTACACCAGTAATAACGATAGTTTTCATACCATCAATCCAAGTATTAATTGCTTCACCAAAGGAGTAAATATTCTCAGCAACAGCCATAACAATACCAACAACAGAAGCAAGAAGTGCAGCTTGGAACAATGCAATAGATGCATCAGAAGCAGATAATGCTTCAAAAATACCATCAAATGATAATGGAGAAGTTTTCATTAAAGTAATAAGAGCTTGATCACTACCATCTAAAATAGAACAGTACCCACTCCAATAGAATGCAATAAGTGCACCCACAATTAAAGTCCCAATAGGAATAATAGCATTCCAAATACTTAAAGTTGCACCTTCAGCAGGTTGTACATCATCAAAACCAACAAGTCCACCTTCATCAATAATAGGTTCATGTTCTTTTCTTTTACGAGCTCTAATTTCAGCATCTTTCATTGGTCCAAATTCATATAAAGTAATAGCAGATATAACAATAAATACTAAAATGAAAATATTATAGAACCTAAGTGGAATAGTTTGTAAAAAGACACCAAAAGAACTCATAGCAGTGAATCCAATATGATTTAAACCATCTTGAATTAAACTTAACTCTAATCCAATCCATGTAGATATAATCATAATTCCTGCAATAGGTGCTGCAGTTGCATCTACAATAAATGCTAATTTTTCCCTAGATATGCGAAGTTCATCCATAACAGGTCTCATAATAGGACCTACAATTAAAGAGTTTGCATAATCATCAAAGAAAACACAAAGTCCTAAAACCCAAGTAATAAGTTGTGCAGATCTTGGAGTTTTAGCTCTTTTAGATAAAGCAGTAGCTAATGCTTTTGCTCCACCCATTTTAGATACTAATTGAATTACTCCTCCAATAAGTAAACATTGGAGAATAATACCTGCATTCCATGGATCTGCCATACTTCCTAATACATGAGCACATAAACTTAAAAATGCATTAATAATTGTTAAAAAAATATTTGCATCCTTAATACAAATCATAAACTCTCCTACAAATACTCCTAAAAACAGAGATAAAATAGTCTCTTTAGTAACAAATGCTAAAACAATAGCTACTAAAGGTGGAAGAATAGTTAAAATTCCAAAACGAACAGCATTATCTCCAGAATCAGGCCTTTGAAGGACTAATAAAGACAAAATAAAAAGAGCTATTAAAGAAACAGCTACAATAAGTCCTGCTTTCGCACTACGATTCATCGCCATAATATACACACCATAAACATATAATATATCAAGTAACTCTAAAAAAATAGAGAAAACTCTAAATCATGAAAATAAATAAATTTTATTACTAATCATGATTTGTATAAATAGAATAAACTATTTATTCAGTAGAATAATCCTACAATTAAAATATAAATAGTAAATTTACTTTACTAAAAACTAAGTTATTAGTTTTACTAAATAAATCTCATTAAATATATTACTAAGAATTATTAATTAAATACTAAGTAAATAATAAAAAATATAAAGTATTAATAATTAAGAGAATATTTGCTCTAACATCCAATCCGCATCATATTCTTTAATATCATCATAAGATTGGCCCATACCTAAAAAGAGTATAGGTTTTTTAATTACATAACCAATAGAAAGAGAAGCTCCTCCTTTGGAATCAGCATCAGCTTTTGTAAGAATAACACCATCAATATCTATAGACTCATTAAATTTACGAGCTTGTTCAGTAGCATCATTACCAGTTAATGCATCACCTACAAAAACAATAAGATCAGGATTAGAAACTCTACGAATTTTTTTCATCTCATCCATTAAATTAACATTAGTTTGCATCCTACCAGCAGTATCAATAAATACAATTTCTTTACCTTTAGCTTTTGCATGTTGAACAGCATCAAAAGCAACGGCTGCAGGATCAGATCCTTTTTCATGCTTAATTAATTTAACATCTAAATTATTTGCATGATGTTCAATTTGTTCAATAGCTCCTGCTCTAAAAGTATCTGATGCAGCTATAACTGGAGTATAACCTTTTTTAATATAAAAATTACATAATTTTCCAATAGTTGTAGTTTTACCAGTACCATTAATACCAATAAGCATTACTACAAGAGGTTCTCCTTGAGCTACCTTTTCTTCAAGCATTTCAGTCATAGATGGACCTTTAATATCAATAATTTCTGATACTACTTTTTTAAGCGCATCAAAAACAAATCCATCAATATCGCTGCTTCTTTTAATTTTTTGACCAATAAGATCTTGTTTAAGAGAATCAACAATTGTAGAAGCTACTTCCATTGCTACATCAGCTTCAAGTAAACTTAACTCTAATTCAAAAAGAATATCTTCTACATCACTTTCAGAAATAGATTTTTCACGAATAAATGATAAAAATCCACCACTTTTAGATTCATCATTTTCATCTTTTTTATCACGACGTAAAAATGAACCTACATGAGATTTAGATTTTTCAGAACCTTTTTCTGTCTCTTCATCATCATTATCTTCTAAACCAGGACTACCTGAATCCCCAACTAACTCCTCATCCAAACCAGAAACATCATCCAGACCAGAACTACCTGAATCCCCAACTAACTCCTCATCCAAACCAGAAACATCATCCAGAGAAAACTTTTCTTCTATATACTCAGATTCATCATCTAAATTTTTATTAGAACTTTTTTCATCATTATCAAACTTATTACGTTTAAAGAAAGATAAAAATCCAGATTTTTCATTATTTTCAGATTCCATATCATTTAAATCTTCATTTAATTCCAAATCCTCTGAAATAGAATCCTCTAACTCCAAATCAGAATCAACAGAAACCTCACCATCAGATAAATTCTCTATATTCTCTTCTATTAATTCAATATTATCCTCTTGTTTAGCTTCTTCTTCAACTTTATTTTTTAGTTTACCACTAGTTTCTGCAAACTTTTTCTTTAATGAATCAAACAAATTTATCCCATCCTAATAAAAACAAAATGATGAATAACATGTGAATAAAATATTATTCTATTAACTATATAATATTTATAATTAAAAATTAATAAAGTTAATTGTTTTTTTATGAAAACTAATCAATATTAAGTTATAATTTTGAAAATTATATAATAATAGTAATATGAATTGAAAAAATAGATAAAATAACTAATAAATAT